>JAMOMC010000177.1 GCA_027068765.1 Campylobacterales bacterium | reverse complement strand
AAATCAATTTATAGGCATCAAAAAAAATGAAAACAACTTACTTGAGTTAGATTTAACCAAAAATATAAAAAATCATGTAGGCTCAATTCATGCAGGAGCACAATTTATCTTTGCGGAGAGTGCTAGTGCTATCTATTTGGTGGAGATGTTTCCAGAGCTTAAAGATAAAACTCTTCCACTCCTTAGAAGTTCAGATATAAAGTTTAAAAAAACTGCTTTTGATGCACTTATAGCCTATCCTTCTATTTGCAAAGATACTTTACAAAAGTTTCAAAAACAGTTTTTAAAAAGAGGCAAAGGGAGCATAACAGTGGATGTTATATTAAAAAATATAGATAAAGAGAGTGTTGCTATTTGCACTTTTAACTGGTTTATTCAAAAAGTTTAATATCTTTTTTTAGGGTGATATTTTTACCCTATTTGAAAATTTATTGGTTACAAATGATTTGTCACTTAAGTTTGCATCTTTTTCATTTTCATAAAAAAGATTATTCTCTTCTCTTACATCACTAGAGCTTTTATATGCTATCTCTTCAATACTATTTACTATTTTATTGTTTTGGATTGATATGTTTTTGCTCTCATCTAATGTTAACCATTTTTCATTTGGTGAGTTAATAATGATATTTTTAGAGATTAAGATATTAAAAGCTTCATTTACAATAAGAGGATATTTTAAGATATTAGATATAAAATTATCAGATATTTGTGAATCAAGCATAGCATAAGATGCATTTTCTTTATCAACACTAATAATGCCGATGGTTGAATTAAAAATAGTATTTTCACTAATTTGTAAATTTTTTACACCATAATGCACTACAATTGCAGCACCTGCATCTGCTAAATTTGAGTTAGTTGTATCAGCTTTTCTAAATCCCCAAAGATTATTTTTCTTTATGATTATTTTATTGTTAACATTATTTGAACCCATTTTTATATCTATTGCATTTTCGCTATATGAGCATTCACCATTTGGATTTTTACTACCATTGCAGTTTGTATATAGTGAAGAGTCAACTGATATATCATTTGCATATAGAACTAATCCTTCATAGTTTACATCAATTCCATTTCTCCAAAGAGCTTGAAAACCATCGTTACAGTTGTGTAATTCATTGTTAATTATTTGTGTATTTTTTATCTCTGTTTGATTATCTCTAGGATGCAATAAGATGCAAGTTAAGTCATCTTTTCGTCCGAGTTCAGACATGTTTTGAATTCTTGAGTTTTGGATTGTATTATTGTGGGATAAATCTCTTATAATGATACCTTTATAAAAGTTATCAATAAAATGACGATTAATGATATTGTTGCTTGAGTGTAAAAATAGCATAGGAGTATTTTTTGAGTTCATAGCGGACATTCTATCAATAATCCAGTAGTTTGAATTTTCAAATCTTAAATTAACATTTGCCAACTCTTTTGCATCTAATTTTGCTGGATGTGAGTTATTTTTATTATTAAGAATAATATATCTAGGATTATTTTTTGTACCACTTGTATTTTTTATCTCTATCACTTTAGCTTGATAATTTCCCGCTTCCACACAAAATATAGTTTTCTTTTTATCGTTAATATTTTCCCAATCTTTCATATTTTTTATAAATAAAACTCTAGAGTTGCTTTCATCACAAAGAGGTAAATTTATCTTTTTTGGAGGATATTCATCAGGAATTTGCACAAAGTCTATATCTTTATCAGATGAATTACCACAGCCAAAAAACAGAAAAATCATAAATATACTTATAATAACTTTCATAAAAAACTCCTTTAAAATATATCTTACATAATAAAAGTAAATAAAATCTATTTAGGAGCATTTAGATAAAATATTTTATAAATAAGCATTAAAAACATAAAAGGATTTAATAAATGAAGAAATATATTTCAGAGGCAATGAAGCAGAACATAAAGAAACTGCTGTTCCCTACACCAGCTCATCTGTTAAATAATCAAATACAAATTGATGCTGATGGATTAGAGAAAATTGAAAAATCTATTCGAACAAACTATCACACAGGTTGGAGAAGTGAAGAGAAGTATTCAAAACAGATGTATAAAGAAGACTTAGATGCACATCTATTTCAAAGACTTGAAAGTGATAGAAGATTAATCATACCATGGCTAGAAAGTGCTGGTACTTTAAAAGACAAGTCTGTTTTAGAGATAGGATGCGGTACTGGTACTTCAAGTATTGCTATCGCTGAGCAAGGGGCAAATGTTATTGGTGTTGATATTGATGAAGGTGCATTGATCGTAGCAAAAGATAGATCTAGAGTTTATGGTCTTGATATAGAGTATAGAAATCTCAATGCGGATAAACTTAAAGATACTTTTGGTGTTGGTGCATTTGATATTATTATATTTTTTGCTTGTCTTGAGCATATGACAATTGAAGAGAGATTAAGCTCACTAAAAGATGCTTGGGAGATGCTTCCTTCCAAAGGATTGCTAGTCATCGTAGAGACACCAAATCGTTTATGGTATTTTGATGACCACACTTCAAATCTACCTTTTTTTCATTGGTTGCCTGATAAACTTGCTTTTCAGTATTCTAAGTATAGCCCTAAAGAGATTTTTCGAGATATGTACAGAGAATATGATGAAAAATTAAATGAACACTTTTTAAGAAGAGGGAGAGGTATGAGCTTTCATGAGATAGAACTTGCAATATCTCCGATACAAGATTTAGATGTAATCAGTAGTTTATCTACATTTCAAGGAATCAAACACAAGCTGATAAAAACAAGACAACAACGAACATATAAATCTATCATAAAAAGCTTATATCCTGCAATGCATAGTGGATTTTTTGATAGTGATTTAGATCTGATTATACAAAAAAGGTAGCTAAAGTTTTGCATCTTTAGAAAAAAATAAGTTAATTAAGATAAAATAACTCCCAATTAAAATTTTAGGGGAAAAACAATGAAAAAGAGTCTAATAGCATTAGCTGTAACATTTAGTTTAGTAGCATTTTCTGGATGTGGAAAAAAAGAGATAGCTCAACATGAAAAAGTGACAATTGATAAAGGTCAAGTAGCAACAAAAATAGCCATAGGTTCAAATCTAGATACTTTAAATCTAAAAGATCAATTTGATAAAAACGGCACGATAAATACAAGCACAAAAAAAGCTGTATTTGCTTTTACGAAACCAACTGGGCATCTTGTGATTGAGTATTTAAATACTCAAGGTGAAGATTTTTTAGCAAAAAACAATATCCAAGTTATAGCAGATGTTAGTCGTATACCGTCTATCATATTAAACTATGTAGTTCTCTCAGATCTTCAAAAAAGTAAATATCAGATTTTAATGTTTTTAGATGAAAAAGTATCAGCAGAGTATAGAAATGAGAAAAATCCAGACTCCATCATGGTAGTTACTCTTGATAATTTAAAAGTTACTGGTGTATCATTTGTAACGAGTTTAGATGATTTCAAAAAAGAGATTGAGTAGTCTTTGCATCCTCTCTTTTTGAGAGGATTTTATCTATCTGCATCTCATTAAAAACTTCTATATCATTTTCTAAAAGAAGTTTTACAGTTTTACCAACCCCCTCTACCAATGAATTAGTAAATGTACCATCATAAACCATTTTATTTGAACACGAAGGGCTTTTTGATTTTAAAAGAGCTATTTTTATATCATGTTTAAGTGCCAAAGATAGAGTAGTATTTGCACCTTTTTTAAATGCCCTACTCACATCAACTCCAGCACTATTTATAACTGTACCATCTTTTAAAATTTCACTAGGCTCTCTTGGAGTTTTTAAGCCTCCATCAACTTCTGGACAACAAGCTATAAAATCATAATAATTCTCTAATCTATTCAAATCGTACTTTTTAACCTCTCCATCATAACGAACCCTCTCTCCTAAAAGACAAGCACTAACTAAGATTTTTGGTTTAAAATTTATGCTCAATTTTTTTAGCCAAGCACATCGCAAAACCTTTTTCATAATATGCGGCTTCATTGATAAATAGAGTATATAACTCTTCTTTGCCCTCATAATTTATAGTTTTCCCATCAAATGTCATAAATATTGGCTCACCCTTTTTAATCTTTTGAAAATTTCTATCTTGACGATTTTTATGCACCATAGCTGTTAATTTACTATTTATATCTCTTGGATAATCAACTAAAGCCACATGGTCATAGATGCTAACCTCTCTTTTAACACTATCTTTAAGCTCTTCAAACTTCTCAAAAAAATCAAGCAACTTATAAACAAGCTCTTGTGTCTTTAAGTATAAATCAGCACGAAGCACTCCTTGCGGTATAGCTCCAACCTCTATGGCAAAACCAGCAGAACCTAAAGAGTTTACATATCCATCCTCTTCATCTCCAAGCCAACGATAAACCTTTAATTCTTCAAACTCTTTAGCTAGATAAGAGACACTTAGCCAAGTAAGCTCACTTTCATCACTCACAACTAAAGATAAGCCCATATTTGCAGTAGTTGTATGTAAATCTATTACAAAATCACAATTTTTATCTTTATCATCTTTTGGACCTAATTTACTATTTAGCTCTCTTGCCAATTTATCTTCGTGGGAGTTTTTATTTGGATTATTTATATCTGTAAGAGAGCAGGCTCTGTTTAAATCTCTATCAATATATCGAGATACATTTTTAAATGCTTTTTGATTTGCAAAAACTACTTTGGTTTCAAACCCAATTCTTTTGATAAGTTTTGGATTTTTTTGCCAAAACTTTGCAAGGTAAGAGCCTGTAAACTCATTTCCGTGAGTCCCTCCAACAATAGCAACATTTTGAATTTTCATCAATTTATCCTTTTTAAGATGATGATAGGTGCTTCTGATTTTTCAAATGAAATTTCACTATAATTTTTGAACTTCGCAAAACTATCTTTTGTGTAGATAATATCATTAAAAAGATAGTTTTTTATTTTTATTTTTATACTTTTTTTGCACATAGACATTAAAGAGTAGTTTGTTAGACCTACCACACTTCGTATAGGGTTTTTTAAAAAGTATTTTCTATAAAAAGAGAAAGAGTGATAACGAATATACACAAGTCCACCTAGTTTAACTTTTTTGTCAACTTCTTTAAAAAAATCATAGATATTTATATACGGTAGTGATAATCTAGCAAAAAATATATCGATAGAGTTATTAGGAATTGTGTCTATATTATTTGTTATAACTTGATTTTTATAATCCTTGAGATACTCTTTAGCAAACTCTAACGGCTCTTTAAAAAAATCATAACAGTGAACATAAAATGCATCTTGTTGTAAAAATAGTTTTGCATATTGTCCACCTGAACATCCAAAATCCAATACAGTTTTATCTTTAGGATTAAGCTCTTTTATAGAGCAACTTGTTGCGGTGCTTCGCTCATGTTCTATATATTTTTGAAGTTTGCTATTTTTCATAAAATCACTTTAAATATTTTCAATTAAGCTTTTTGCCAATGAAAAGTTATTTGCAGTCATTAGATGCATCTTTGGATGTAAACTGTAAATCTCTTCAAAAGTATTTTTACTAAGCTCTAATCCTACTTTTTCTTGCTCTTCATTTGAGATATTTTTTGCATTAAAAAGCTTCTCTCCCCACTCTTTTGGTACTTCAACACCAGGCACATGTGCTGTTAAAAACTGAGCTGTTCGAAGTTTTGTGATAGGAAAAAAACCTAAAATAAGCTCTGCATCATCTGCTTTACTTCCAGCTTCTATCTTGGCTTTTTCAAAAAGCTCAAGTAGCATCTTGGCATTTTCCACACTATACACAGGTTGGGTTATAACACCAAGTGCTCCGTGTTCTAGTTTTAGTTTCATTCTCTTTTGAAGATTTTTTGGATTTTTGGCAAATGCATTTGAAACAGCAAATGGATAGATAGGCTTGCATCTAACCTCAAGTGGCTTTCCAGCATAGTCAATTCCCCCATTAAAACAGTTAATCATATCTAGTAAAAGTGTACTATTTCCCTCAAAAACCCCTTTTGCTTTTGGCTGGTCACTCATAGATGCAGGATCACCTGTGAGTGCTAAAATGGCTCTAACATCAACATCATTTGCACCCAAAAGGTCTGATTGCAGTCCTATTTTATTTTTATCTCGCATAGACATTGTGGCGATAACTGGTTTTTTAAAAGCATTTTGAAGTTTTAAAGCCGCAAACAGAGCACTATATCGCATCTTAGCCAAAGGAGAATCAGTAACAGAAAAGCCATCTACTTTTTTATGAAGCCCTAACTCTTTTATACGATCTATTATCGGATCAAAAGTTGCTGAGTGTTTTGGTGTGGTCTCTAGTGTTAAAAAACTATCATTTTTTAATTTTTCTATAAATTGTTCAAACATTTGGGTATTATATCAGAAAAAAATTCAAGGAATAAAACAATGAAATTGTGTGTGTTTGATTTTGACTCTACATTGATGGATGGGGAGACTATAGATTTTTTGGCAAGAGAGCTTGGGCTTGAAGAGAAAGTTGCTAAGATTACTGACAAAGCGATGAAAGGAGAGCTTGATTTTTTTGAGAGTCTTACTACTAGAGTTTCACTTTTAGAGGGATTAGAGATTGATAAGGTAGATAAAGTTTGTCAAAATCTTCCGTTTATGCTAGGAGCTAAAGAGACAATTAAAGAGCTTAAAAAAAGAGGTTTCACCGTAATTGTTTTTAGTGGTGGATTTAGAAATGCCACTTCATATGCAAAAAATATTTTAGGATACGATGCTGATTTTTCAAATATTCTTCATCAAAGAGAGGGGCTACTTACAGGGCTTGTTGGTGGAGATATGATGTTTGATTTTTCAAAAGGAGATATGATTGTAAGAATTCAAAACCTTTTGGGAGTAACAAGAGAAAATACTTTGGTTGTGGGAGATGGAGCAAATGATAGGTCTATGTTTTTACATGCTGATATGAGAGTGGCATTTTGTGCAAAAGATATTTTAAAAAAAGAGGCAAATATTGTCATCAACACAAAAGATTTAACTGAAATTTTAAAGGAGATTTAGATGTATATAGAGAAAGAGAAATTTTCACTTTGGTGTGATTTTATCGAGAGAGATTTTCTCTCTTGTGGCTTAAATGAGCTTATTGAAAAAAAAATCGTAAATGGAGCCACTAGCAATCCTTCTATCTTTAAAAATGCTTTTTTAAACTCACCTGCTTATAAAAAAGATATAGAGAGTTTAAGAGACAAAGGGGCAAAAGAGATTTATGAAGCTTTAGCTATCAAAGATATACAGATTTCTGCCGATATACTTAAAGATCTATATAAAAATGGTGATGATGGTTTTATAAGTATTGAGGTAGATCCTACTCTTTGTGATGATTTTGAAGCAACTATAAAAGAGGCTAGAAGACTTTTTAAAAGTATCAATCGTGAAAATGTCATGATTAAAATTCCTGCAACAGATGCAGGCTTTGTAGCGATGGAGCAGTTAATTAGTGAGGGAATTCATATAAATGCTACTTTGATCTTTTCTCCTTTGCAAGCAAAAGGGTGTTTAGATGCATTTGAAAAAGGCTCAAAGCTTGTAAGTGGGGTTTTGCCAAAGGCTGTTATCAGTGTTTTTGTTAGTAGATTTGATAGAAAAGTTGATGCTAAATTTTGTGATAAAGATATAAAAAGTGGACTTTTAGGTATTTTTAATGCCACAAAAATTTATAGAGATATTGAGAAAAGAGGCTTACCAAATGTGAGAACTCTTTTTGCAAGTACAGGTGTCAAGGGTGAGGAGTTTGTAAAAGATTATTATATCACTAATCTTTTGTTTGCAAATAGCGTAAATACTGCACCAATTGAGACAATAGATGCTTTTGTAAAAACTGGAATTAAAGAGATAAAAGAGCCAGCTTCGCCTAAGCAGATTGAAGAGTTTTTTGAAGCTGTAAAAAATAAAGAGTTTGATATAGATAAAATCTATAAAGAGCTTATGGATGAGGGGCTTGAAGCATTTAAAGATGCTTTTGCAGATATTTTAAAAGAGTTAAGTTAAATCTTTATAAGTACATGTTTTATGTATTTGTAAAGATATGTAAAACATAAGGGATAAAGATGAGTTTAGCGGAATTGGAGCCTATTGAAAATATAGAAGAAGTTGAGTTTAAGATGCTTGAAAAACTTAAATTTTATCTTGGAGGGCTTGTAAAAAATGGTGGAAGTGATTTACATATAAAAAGTTCATCAATTACAAGAGGAAGAATTAACGGAGAGATGATACCTCTTTCAAATGAGATTTTAACACATGCAGATGGAATTTTGTTAGCAAAAGAGGTGCTTCGAGGTAGATTTGAAGAGTTAGTAGCAAACAAAAGTGTTGATTTCAACTTTAAATTAAATGAAAAGTACCGTTTTCGTGGAAATATGTTTTTCCAAACAGAGGGTGTTTCAGCAGTTTTTAGAGTAATTCCTGTAGATATTCCTAGCATGAGTGATTTAAAACTTCCAAAATCTATAGAACAACTTTGTCACTTAAAAAGAGGATTGGTTTTAGTAACAGGTCCAACAGGTAGTGGTAAATCAACTACATTAGCTTCGATAATTGACCATATAAATATACATCAAAAACGACATATTATAACCATTGAAGATCCAATAGAATTTGTTTATAAAGATAAAAATTCACTTATAAATCAAAGAGCAATAGGGCAAGATGCACTAAACTTTTCTACAGCACTTCGTGCAGCACTTCGTGAAGATCCAGATGTAATTTTGGTTGGAGAGATGAGAGATATGGAGACTATTGAGACAGCTATGCATGCTGCTGAAACTGGTCACTTGGTACTCTCAACTTTACACACAGTGGATGCAAAAGATACGATTAACAGAATTATCGGAATGTTTCCTGGAAATGAGCAAAATAAGATTAGAATGTCACTCGCAGCTACACTCCAAGGTGTTTTATCTCAAAGACTTATAAAAACAGTTGACAACAAAAGAGCTGCTGCTATTGAAATTTTATTTAAAAATGCAAGGATTGAATCATTAATCTCTGATTCAAGAGATAGCGAAATCACCGAAGCAATTGCTGAGGGTAAAGATATATATGGGATGCAAACTTTTGATCAAGCACTTTTAGATCTTTATAAATCTGGTAAAATTAGTGAGAATGAAACACTTTTAAATGCGACAAATAGTAGTGATTTGAAGATGAAAATCACAAGTCATGATAGTGAGTTTGGTGGAGAAATAGATTTAACAGAGGATATGATTGATTTAAAGATTGAAGAGTAAGCAGGTTTTTAGATATTTTTTAGTAAAATGCCCCTCTTAAATTTTAAATAAAAGGGAATACAATGCTAGAAGGTATCGTTAGAGATAGTATCGGTAAAAAAGCTACAAAAGCTTTTAGACGAGATGGTTATCTAATCGCCAATGTTTACGCAAAAGGATTAGAAAATATCAATGCTGCATTTAAATCAAATGAGTTTATAAAAGCAATAAGAGCAAAAGAGGCTCTAATTTTTGATGTGAAAATTGGTGATAAGGTTTTGCCTGTAATTATTCAAGAGTACCAAAAAGATCCTGTTACAAGTAAACTTCTCCATGTAGATTTGCGAGTTGCACAAAAAGGTGTTTTATCAAAATATCTTGTACCTGTAAAAACAGAAGGTTCACCAAAAGGTCTTAAAGAGAAAGGTGTTTTAATCACCTCTAAAAAAAGATTGCTAGTAAAATGTACAGCAGAAAATCTTCCTAATTCATTTACTTTAGATGTAAGTGATCTTGGAGTTGGTGAATCAATTCTTGTTAGAGATATCAAAGCTGATGAAAATGTTAAGATATTGGATGCAGATAGAGTTTCCGTTGTTGGTGTAATTAAAGCTAAATAACATGACTTTGATTGTAGGACTTGGAAATCCTACTGATAAATACAAACACAATCGACACAATATCGGTTTTATGGTCATCGACTCTCTTGTCTTTGACCTTCAAGCTTCAAACATCTCAAAAGCAGCCTTTAAAGGCTCTCTTTTCAAATCAAAAAATCTACTTCTATTAAAACCATCTACATTTATGAACCTCTCAGGGGAGAGTGTATCAGCTGTTGTATCTTATTATAAAGTAGAAAAGTTGATTGTAATTCATGATGAGTTAGATGTGAATTTTGGAGAAATTAGATTTAAAAATGGTGGAAGTAACGGTGGACATAACGGCTTAAAATCCATAGATGCATACATGGGAGCTGATTATGATAGAGTTCGCTTGGGTATTTCTAGACCTGAGTTTAAAGCAGATGTTACAAAACATGTTCTTAGTGATTTTAAAAATGAGCAACAAAAGTGTTTAAAAATTATTATCGATAAAGCTTGTGAGATAGTTTTGGATTTATCTAAATCTTCTATCAAGGATATACAGAAACTGCACTCTTCCAAAAAAAGTTATTGTGAATGAAGATTTATCAAAAATTTATTGCAAAAGAGTATATTAAAAACTTTTTTTTAATTTTTATTGCATTAGAGTTTTTTTTTATAGGCATGGACCTTTTACAAAACTTAAAAAACATCTCAAGCTCTGCAAACTTACAGATACTTTATAGTGTAAATCAACTTCTTTATTATATAAATTTTACTCTACCTCTATCACTTGTATTTGCTATGCTTTTAACACTTTTTAATATATTAAAATCAAATGAATTAGTCTCTTTGTATGCTTTGGGAATCTCTAAAAATGAGATACTTAAACCTATCATGATTATCTCTGGAGCTATAACTATTTTTTATATTGCTCTTAATTTTACTCCTTTTTTTGTTCACTCTTATGAGAAGGCTAAAAATATCAAAAAGTACAATGTCCTAAACAAATCAACATCAGCACTTTTTCTAAAATCTAACGACACTTATGTCTATATAGATGAGTTAATTCCTATAGAAAAAAGAGGAGAAAATTTAAAGATTTTTATCACAAAAGAGCATAAGTTGGTGGAGATTTTAGAAGCTAAAAGTGCAACTTTTCAAAATAACTATTGGAAACTTCGAGATGTAACTTCTATAAAAATACCTCATTTAAATGGAGATTTAAGAGATAAAAAATTAATTTTTACAAAATTACAAAATAAAGATATTTTACATGGGTTCAAACCAAAAATAATTGATACACTTTTTCAAAGGCTTTCAAAGTTAACTATCCAAGACTCATTTACAGCTATTAAACTTTTGGAAAAACAGAACTTAAATAGTGAAAAAATTCGCTCAAACCTCTACACCATGCTTATATTTCCACTATTTGCTCCTATTGTTATTTATGGTCTGTTTTTTCCTTTGCCCGCTCAAAGAAGAGGTGCAAACATAGCACTTTTAAGCACACTTTATATCTTTAGTATATTAAGTATTTGGGGAGTTTTATTTACTTTGGCAAAAATATCTGGAAGCGGTACTATCTCACCAGAGTTTGGTATCATAGCTCCTATAGTTTTACTATTTTTTCTCTCTATATTTTTATCAAAAAAGTACCAAGTAAAACATATTTAAGGTATAATCCTTCTATGAAAAAACTATTTTTTATACTTTTATCTTTAACTACACTTTTATCTGCAAAGATGCAAGTTGCCGTTTCTATAGCACCACAAGAGTTTTTTGTACAAAAAATTGCTGGTGATAAAGCCGATATTTTAACTCTTGTAAAGTCTGGCTCTTCCCCTGCTACTTACTCTTTGAAACCTTCACAATTAAAAGCTTTAACAAAATCTAAACTCTACTTCACAATAGGAGTGGCATTTGAGAAAAATTGGCTTTATAAATTTAAAGATATAAATCCAAAATTAAAATTTATAGACACAACAAAAGGTATCAAAAAACTACAAATGGAAGAACATAATCACGATGGACACAAGCACGAAAGTTTAGATCCTCACATCTGGCTTGATCCAAATCTTGTAAAGTCTCAAATTAGGATAATTTCGCAAAGTTTTATGAGAGCTGACCCTAAAAATGAGAAGTTTTATTTTGAAAATGCAAACAGATTTATAAAAGAGCTTGAAGAGATAGATAAAAAGATAAAAGAGATACTTAAAGATGTCAAACAAAAAAAGTTCATAATTTTTCATCCATCTTTTGGCTACTTTGCTAAAGCTTATGGACTTAAACAAATAGCAATTGAAAAAGAGGGAAAAGAGCCAAGTGTTAGGTATATCAAAAAGGTTGTAGATTTTGCCAAAAAAGAGGGGATTAAAACTATCTTTGTAGCTCCTCAATTTTCTAAAAAATCAGCTAAACAGATAGCAAAACTAATAGATGCAGATGTAAAAACCATAGACCCACTATCTAAAAATTGGTCTAAAAATATTTTAGAAATAGCGAAAAGCTTTGGAAGTAGATAACCTAAGTGATGCAGAGTTAAATAACTTAATAATCTGCAAAAAATGTGCCACACTTCACAAAAAGATAAAATTAGAAAAACAGACAAAAGCAACTTGCCGAACCTGTAAAAGCACACTTTATAGAAAACATTTAGATCTTCTTGATAAATCTTTGGCTTTAACTCTTGCTATGTTTATCTTTTTTATCGTTGCAAATTTATTTCCAATTGTAACAATTAATCTCCAAGGTGCAGTTAGTGAAATCACTCTTAGCTCTGTTTTTTTAACTATGTTTTTGGAGCAATTTTATTTTACTGGGCTTATGTGTGCTTTTTTGATTTTTATACTTCCCATAACATTTATGAGTCTCTTTTTGACACTTCTTATCTTTATGAAGTTTAGAATTTATGAAAATGCGGTTAAAAAGATGTTGGTTTTTTTATCTTCACTTCTGCCTTGGAATATGGTAGAGATATTTTTAATCTCTATCTTGGTTGCTATGGTAAAGCTTATTGGTTATGCAGAGATTCATCTTGGAGTCTCATTTTGGGCATTAGTGGGATTTGTAATTGTTGATATATATATTAGTAAAAACATAAGTATGTTGGCCCTTTGGGGTTTAAAAGAGAATATCTATGAAAAATCCAAATAAAAACTTGATAAGCTGCCCATACTGTCAAGCTGTAAACATAGATACAGGAGATAACACAATCTGCCGAAGGTGTGATTCAAAAATTTTACATTTTAAACACATTAGTTTTCAAAAATCACTAGCATATTTGTTAACGGCTATGATTCTTTTTATCCCTGCAAACTTCTATCCTGTACTCATAACTGAACAATTTGGTGTACAAAGTGCAAACACTATTTTGGGTGGCATAGTAGTTCTTTGGGAAAATGGCTCTTATCCAATTGCAATTATTATTTTACTTGCATCTATATTTGTACCTGTTATAAAGTTTATTTTAATATTATACCTATTGTTAAGTGCAAAATTTAAGATATATACAAAAAATGTAGATAAATTAAGATTATTTCATATTACAGAGCTTCTTGGACCTTGGTCCATGATTGATGTTTTTGTAGTTTCAATTTTGGCAGCTTTGGTGCAGATGACAAGTGTAGAGATACATCCTGGAGTTGGTATAAGTGCCTTTGCTTTGATGGTCTTTTTTACACTTTTGTCTGCTTTAGCATTTGACACACGATTAATTTGGGAGAGAAAAGATGCCTAGAGATATACCTGAAGTTAAAGTTGTTAAAAATGAGAGGATAAATATCTCTATTTGGTTTGTACCAATCATAGCATTTACCATCTCTTTGTGGCTCGCTTATCAATACTTTGCACAGCTTGGAAGTGAAATCACAGTAGAGTTTAAATCTAGTAAGGGATTAAAGGCAAATCAGTCTCAGGTGAGATTTCGTGATGTTCCTATTGGGAGTGTAAAAAATGTGACACTAACCAAAGGTGGTAAAAGTGTTATCGTAACAATTCGTATGAACAAAGATGCAGAACAGTTTTTAAATAAAAATGCAAAATTTTGGATTGTAAGACCCAAGATTGATAAGAGTGGAATTACAGGATTAGAGACTTTAGTTTCTGGTAGTTATATTCAATTAGATAGCGTTGTGGGCGGGGCTTTACAAAAGGAGTTTGTTGGGCTTGAAGAGCCATATCTGGATAAGAAAAATGTTAAAGGGAAGTATTTTAACCTAAATGCTCCAAGCTCTTATAATTTAGAAGCAGGTTCATTGGTTTTTTATCGAAATGTAATAGCTGGAGAGATTAAGCAGGTAAATGTCTCAACAAATGGGGATTTTGTCCGTTTTTATATATTTGTAAAAGATCCTTATCATCAATTTATAAATTCCAAAACACAATTTTGGAATTTAAGTAATTTTAACTTAGATTTTAGTAAAGCAAGACTTGATATCTCTTTTGCATCTACATCACAGATTTTATATGGAGGCATAACTTTTAGCACCCCAAGCAAACAGATTCAAAATAAACCTACAAATGAAAGTACAGTTTTTCCACTTTTTGCTTCAAAAGGGGAAGCAAGAGCAAAGAAGATAGGTTACAATAGTGGAAACTTAAGAACATTTCAGATGAAATTTAATCAAAATCTTGGCAAGCTAGAGATAGGCTCACCCATAATGTTTAGTAGCTTTCAAATAGGACATGTTATAAATATCGAATCAAGCTATGATGCCCAAAAAGGAAAAATTAGCTCGGATGTTTTAGTAGATATTGATATTTTGGCTTTTGGTGGAGAGGAGGATAGTTTTAAACATCTTCAAAATGCTTTGCAAAAAGGGTTAGTTGCCTCATTGGCACAAAATAATCCTCTGCTTGACAATCTTTTTATAGAGCTTATTTATGATGAAAATCTAAGCTCAAAAAGGATTGTATCTGCAAAACCATATGATATTTTTCCAACAAAATATGTCCATTTCAATGATATGAAAAAACAGTTTAACACTCTTTTAGATTCAGTATCTAAGCTACTTAAAGAGAGTGAAAAACCACTTCAAAGCATCTTAATAAACTTAAACAAAACTATAAAAAACACAAACAAACTAATAAGCACAAGTAGCTTAGAAGAGCTACCCAAACAAGTAAACAATACCTTACAAGAGTTAGATAAAACACTACAAGAGACACAAAAATTAATAGGCAGTAGCTCTAAAATGAGCGATAGCATTACAGAGTCAATGAATGAAATTAACAGAGCCTCAAAAGCCCTTGAAAGAGTGCTTAGAAAAATCGATCAAAAACCTAATTCATTAATATTTGGAGAGTAACTATGAAAATATTTTTTATAATTTTAACACTTTTACAATTTTCAGCTTGTTCGTCTAAAAAAAGCTATATTCTTTATAGTCAAGATGCACCAGTTGCAAATCATTCATTGAGTGAGAGTATAAGTGTGAAAACTATTGAACTTCCACAATATTTACTAGGTCGTGAAATACCATTTTTAGAAAATAAAAACGAAATTAGCTATTTAAAAAACAGAAAATGGGCAACTTATCTTGATGAGCATCTCACAAACAGAATTATCTCAACCTTGCAAAAATCATTTAACACACCAAAAGTCTACAAATACCCACAAAAAACAGAACCAAATATTCTCATAAAGATAACTATCAACAAATTTATCGCCCAAAAAAATAGTGTTATACTAGATGCAACTTGGTCTAAAAATGGAGAAAGTAAGCTGTTTTTTATAGAGATTCCTATCTTATCCAAAGATGATGTTGTTGATGGAATGAATAGAGCTTTTAGTGCATTAGAAAAAGAGTTGGTAAAAGATATTGATGAGTAATCAAATAGAACTTCATATAGACTCTTTATCTCTCTCTTATGGTGAAAATAAGATTTTAGAAAATATAAATTTTGAGATATTTAAAGAGGATTATATAGCTATTATTGGTCCAAATGGTGGTGGTAAAACTACACTTTTAAAGCTGATACTAGGATTTATCAAGCCAACTTTGGGAGAGATAAAAATCTTTGGAAAATCGCCAATAGATGCAAGAAATAAGATTGGCTATCTTCCCCAATATATCAATTTTAATATGGATATGCCAATAAGTGTTTTAGATATTGTGCTTCAAGGTAGACTCTGTAAAAATAAGCTTTTTTATAATCAAAAAGATAAAAAAATAGCTATCCAAAAATTAGAAATCATGAATATCTCACATCTACAAAATAGAAAAATCAAAAACTTATCAGGTGGACAAAGACAGAGAGTTTTACTAGCAAGAGCTTTGGCAAAAGAGCCTCGGATTTTGATTTTGGATGAGCCTACTGCATCTATTGATCCTTTGGGACAAAAAGAGATTTATGCTATTTTAAAAGAGCTTCCACTCACAAAACTGATTGTAAGCCATGATATAAATATACTTTTTGAAGGTGTAAATAAAGTAGCTTATATCAATAAAACTCTACATATTCACGACGGCATAGAGAGTGATATGCATCTTCAAGATGGGCACTTTTGTGAGATGGAGATTATAGAGTATCTTAAAAAGGCTGGAGATGTTTGAGCTGTTTCAAAATGCTTTTTTTGCATCTTTTCTCCTCTCAATTGCTATTGGAATTATTGGCTCACTTATGCTTATAAATCGTTCCCATTTTATAGCTGCAAGCATAGCTCATGGGAGTTATGGTGGTATTGGTATTGGTGTATATTTTGGTTTTTCTCTTCTTCTTTGTACTACTTTGTTTGCTCTTTTTTTAGCACTTGTTTTAGCTTTTATAACTTATAAGTATAAAGATAGAAGTGATACTCTTATAGGTGTTATTTGGGCTGTTGGTATGAGTGTTGGAATTATTTTTATAGATCTTGCTCCTGGCTACAATGTAGATTTGATGGGGTTTTTGTTTGGAGATATTTTAATGATTTCAAATGAAGATTTGATTTTTATGCTTTTGGTAGATATTCTTTTGATTGCATCTATCGTGCTTTTATATCATCGGTTTTTGGCTATCTCGTACGATAGAGATTTTGCTATCATACAAGGTCTTAGAGTTAAAACTATCTATACATTTTTGATAATTTTAATGGCTTTAACAGTTGTTATGAGTATAAGATCTGTTGGGCTTATTTTGGTTATTGCTCTTTTTAGCATTCCTCCATTTGTAGCGGAAAAATTTACAACTAATTTAAAGCAGATGATGATTTTATCAATGTTTTTGGCATTTGGATTTTGTCTTGGAGGGCTGTTCCTCTCTTATTATTTAGATCTATCAACTACACCATCTATCATAGTGGTGGCGGCAGTGTTCTTTTTTGCATCGCTATTTTATAAACAAAAAAAAGGGGTTTTATGAAGGGTTTATTTGTTGCTTTTTTAATAGCTTTAGGATTTTATGGTGTTTCACTTTTAGGTTTTACTAATGAGCATTCACTTTTGATAGCTATAGTTGCATTTTTAGTAACTCTTTGGACAAATGAAGCTTTACCTCTTGGCGTGGTGTCACTTTTGCCACTCATACTTTTTCCAGCTTTAGGCATCATAGATGTAAATACAGTTGCTCCAAACTACTCAAAAACTATTATTTTTCTCTTTATCGGAGGTTTTATGATGGCGATTGCTGTTGAAAAGATAGGACTTCATAAATACTTCTCTGCAAAACTACTAAATCTTTTCCCCCAAACACCAAGAGGAATTATCTATGCTTTGGCTATAACTGCCGCACTTTTAAGTGCCCTACTATCAAACACCACAATAACACTCATGCTGCTTCCAATAGGACTTT
Organism: Campylobacterales bacterium; assembly: GCA_027068765.1. Classification (GTDB taxonomy): domain Bacteria; phylum Campylobacterota; class Campylobacteria; order Campylobacterales; family QNZT01; genus SZUA-1433. The sequence continues at coordinate 7,110 of JAMOMC010000177.1, read as the reverse complement.
TTCTAACTGAAAATTTAAAGTTAAAAGTGAGGTTTCTTTTAGCCATAGCTTATGGTGCAAGTATTGGTGGTATCATAACTCCTATCGGAACAGCACCAAATATGCTACTTATTGGGTTTTTAGAAGATAAGGGGCTTGAAGCTCCATCTTTTGGAGAGTGGATATTTATGGTCTCGCCTGTTGCGATTGCTATGCTTTTGATTGTCCCTTTTATACTCTCACTTGGCTTAAAAAATGAGTGTGTAAAAGATATAGATACAAAAATTCCAAAGTTAGATGATATACATAAAAGGCTTCTTTATATACTTGGAGGTTTAGCTTTTTTACTTCTTATAAATACACCTTTGAAGCCTTATTATATGGGGCTTGGATTGGATGAGAAGTTGATACTTTTAGGTTTTGGGCTTTTGATGTTTATGCCAAAAATTGGTTTTTTAGAGTGGGAAGATACTAGAAAACTTCCTTATGAGATTATATTTTTATTTGGTGCTGGCTTTAGTATTGCTACTGCATTTTCTCAAACAGGATTAGCTGCTGAGATTGCTCAAAAAATCTCTTTTATCTCTACAATGCCTCTTTTTTGGATGTTTTTGTTTGTAGCTTTGTTTGTAAGCTTCTCAACCGAAGTTACAAGTAACACCGCTCTAACTTCTATTGCTCTTCCAATATTTTATGAGTTTGCTAAAGATATGGGAAGTGATGGAGTTGTTATGATGATGGTTGCAACAATTGCTGCAAGTTATGCCTTTATGCTCCCAATAGCCACTCCTCCAAATGCGATTGTGATGAGTAGTAAAGTTATCAAAGTTGGAGTTATGGCTAAGATTGGTTTTTTTGCTAATATTGCTGGAGTGATTGTTGTTGCAAGTGTTGGGTATCTGTTGTGGAGATAGTTTCATCTTTAATTCACAAATAGATGCTATTATGAGTTTTTAAAAATTAAAAAGGAGAGAGAGTGAAAAAGATATTGTTAATGTTAGTAGCATCTTGCGTACTTATGTATGCACAAAATAGTGAGCCATTTTTAATAACAGGAAAAATGCCCCATGTTACAAAAAAGATAAAACAAAATTGGGATGATAAAGAGTTGGCTTTAAAAGATGCTCAAAAAGAGAAATTATTGAAAGTTAGATCTGAAACTATGGGTGCCGTTATGAAACTTATAGAGGAGATTTCACTGCTAGAAGATGAAGTTGCAAAAGCAACGATGTTGGGGGAAAACCCTGAAAGCTTAAAAGACAAAGTTGAGCAGATTTCAAAGCTAAAAGCTAAAGCAACAATTGTGCATATCAATTGCATCTACAATACAAAAAATATATTAGATGAAAAACAGTTTAAGATGCTTCTTAAATTGTAGATAAAAGGCTCACTAATTTGTGAGCCTACTTTATCTATTAAAGATTGATACTACCACGAACTTTATGTTTTTCACCATCAGCTGTTTTAAACTTTAACTGATACTGCCAAGTTCCACTCATGCTAAAGTTTGCATTTCCTTTATAGCTATTGCCATCGAGTTTTAACTTCTCTTTGTACTCCATGTATGGCATACCAGGCATTTCAGGCATAAAAAATTTAACTTTTACTTTCGCATCTGTTACAACTTTGCCATCTTTTTGAAGTACTACCTCTATAGCATTGTTACCTACAACCAATGACTTAACTGATGCAATCTTTACACTATAACCATTAGTTTGATGCATATCTGTCATAAGTTCAGAGTTTGCATTGCTTGTATCCATGCTCATTGAAGCTCCACATTTTCCAGCACCACACTTCATCTGTGCTTGCGCTAAAGTAACTGTTAGCATTGAAGCTAAAAGTATCATTGATAATCTTTTCATAATTTTTTTCCTTTGTTTTAGTTTACGAAATTATTATAAGTTATTTAGTGTGTAAAAAGTGTGTAGAGTTTACATAACTATATGCAAAAAGTTCTCTAATATTTTCTTGATTTAACTCAGGTACTACCCGTCCTAGTTTTGGAAAATCTAATAATGCATCAGTAATCTCAAAAAATTTTGAAACTACCGTTTTCGCATATATAAGTGATATTGTATATCTTCATAAGTACAGTTATCAGGAAGACTTTTTATCATCTTTTGTACTTCACTTTTTACAGCAGACATATAAATCCCTTTTTTTGTATCAATTTTTCTAGTTATACTATAGCCTCAATTATAGGCACAAAATGTTCTAGGAAAAAAATTGCTCTAAAATCTAAGTAAATGTTATTGTGCTTTTATCTCTATTAACGATATAACCACCAATTTCAACGACAATTTATCGATTTTCCAATAAAAAGGCGATATGAGAATGTACTTTTAACTTGGAGAAATAAATCCTGAAGAAGTTAAAAGTCAAACCCTCGTATATCCCTTACCTTCAAATTCAATGATAGAGACCCCTTGACCACTATTAAGGGTGGCAACTGATCCCGTGAACACAATAGTAGTGTTTTACCCTTATCTTACTCTCTTACAATTTCCAATAATTTTTTCTTTTTTTGCATACAATATTCCCAAAAATAATAAGACACTTTGTCCTTTTTGGCTCTAAATCATCTGTTAGAAGGACATAGTGTCCTGATAATGGATAATTTTTAGCTAAAAAACATTTGCTTTTGTCAAATAATATTTCAATTTGAAATGTTATTTGACTTTTGATAGGACATTTTTATATTCCTTAAATATTGATTTTAGTAGGTGTTTATGATATTATGTCCGTTATTAAATAGTTGTCTTACAAAGTTCCAAGATTATCATGATTGTAAAAAAATAATATCTTTATGGTATTGGAACTTATCATTGCAATTTCTAATAAACTATGCAAAACCTTGTCTCTTTTTAAAAAAATAGACGCAAAAACTTAAGAAAAAACCAAAGATTGACTTTGTGCGTACAAGGTGATATAATTACTTATGAAATTTATATTTGATGAAGAGAAAAATCAGAAATTATTTAAACAACGATTTGAACAAGCTATTGAAGCTATTGCAAACGATAAGGTTTTACATGATATAGCTCATCCTAATAAAGAAAAATATCCTCATCAAAGGCTTATGATTGTAGATTTGAATGACTATACTTATGGAGTTCCTTATCTTCAAAATGAAGATGAAATAGTTTTAAAAACTATTTACCCAGATAGAAGATATAAAAAGTTATTGGAGAAGAAAAATGAAAAATAATTTTATAGATAATGAAGAAAAAAAAGATATGGAAATTTGGAATAATGTTGATATAACTAAAATAGAGAGTAATGCAAAAAATATCAAACAACTAAAATCTGCAGCCAAAGAATATGTTAAAAGACATGAGACAAAGATGAATATCAGAATATCTAAAGAAGAACTTGACAAAATCAAACAAAGAGCTGAACAAGAAGGATTAAAATACCAAACTTTCATAAAAAGTGTTTTACATAAATATATGACAGGTCAATTAGTCGAAAATAAAACTAAGATGGCATCGTAAAAGACAACAAAACATAGCAGCGAATAAGTATCCCTAACGGGAACTTATTCGCTATATTCAACCGTTATGTGAAGTATTCCCATCCTAATCATGACATCAAAGATAAAGTCATTGAGATATTAAACTTTTAAAAAAGTTCGATATACTTCAGGGAAGCCCACACCTTTTTAAAAAAAGGTGTACAAAAACTCAAGAAGGAAATAAATGACTTCTGTAAATATATATATTTTTTTATTTGATGGATTCTCTGATTGGGAAATTTCATATCTTACACCTGAATTACAAAAAAGTGAAAAAATCAATTTAAAATATTTTACTATAGATGGTTTAGAAATCACATCTGTCGGTGGATTAAAAATTACACCAGATTTATCAATAAAAGAGTTGAGTTTAGACAACCCTATAGTTTTAGTTCTTCCTGGAGGTAGTGCATGGGAAGAGAAATCTATAAATGGTATTGATGAACTTGTAGAAACATTATATTCTAAGAATCAAACGATTGCAGCAATATGTTCTGCAACAACTTTTTTAGGTCAAAAAGGCTATTTGGATGATATAAAACATACAAGTAATGCTTTCGAATATTTAAAATATATTGCACCTGAATATAAAGGTGATAAATATTATCAATCCGATTTAACAGTAAGTGATAAAAATATAATTACAGCAAACGGATTTTCACCTATTGAGTTTTCAAGAGAAATTTTCACAAAGATAGAATTACATAGTCATGAAGATATAGAAAAGTGGTTTCAATTATTTAAGAATGGTATTTGGTCAGAATAAATAAACCATTATTTTTGCAATAGTTATTGTTACACATAACAAAACTTTGGAGAAAAATCTGTAGCCCCAGCCGTCAATTTTGACGGAGCAAAAAGATGTGTTATCATGATAGATATAAAAGAGGTTGTGGACAGCTACAGATTTTTCAAGTCCACCGTTATCAGTTCAAAATGTTATCATGATAGAAAAGAAAAAGCTTTATGGAATTGAAAGCATTTAACAAAGTCAATAGGAACTGTGGAAATCCACTACTTTTTTGAAAAAAGTAGTACAAAAACTTTTGAAAAGGAAAAATAAGTGGAAGATAAAAAATCTAATATTGGCATTATTCCAGATTTCTTTTTTGATATTATTGCCTTCATTATCCCTGGATACACAATCCTATTTTTAATTATAGCAAATTTTTATATTATGGGACATCCATTATTTGAAAAATATGATAATAATATAAACTTATTAAGTATTTCAGTAACACTATTAATTGCATATGTATTAGGCAGATTATTTGAACATTTAGGCTATCTTACAGTTCATGATAAATATTTTCCTTTTTTTGGAAAAGCTAAAAAAAATAAGCCAAAATGGGATATCGTATTTGATGAAAAACAACCTTACTATTCTTCCCATTTTCAAAAAAACTTACGAATAAAAATTGAAGCATGGCTAAAAAATCAAGATGGTAAAGATATCATGAAAGAGTGTAAAGTTACTAAAAAAGACGACTACTTCAACTTGATACAGTTTTATCTTAGAGAACGTTTTCCAAATATAGCACTATATGAAAAAAAGCAAAATGCGACAATCGTACTTACTAGAAGTTTATTTCTTATTTTCAGTATAAATATAGTGTTATATTTTATTTTTTTATTCGGTAGTGTTGATAGTTCTAATATTGAATTTACTTTAAATGGCTTTTTATGGATAGTATTTCATCTCATATCTGCTAGTGTATTTTATAAACGATATCATCAAGATAAAATATATCATGCAATGTATATATTTGAAGCCTTTATAGCCACAAAAAAACTTTTAAAAAAACAAAATATTGAGACTGGATTACCTAAGATAATAGTTGAAACCTAACAAAACGGAGCAACAAAAATCTGTTTCCCCCGCCGAAATTTAGCTTTCTCTTGATAGAAACTTCTATATCATAATAGGCATAAAAAAGATGGGCAACAGGAAACAGATTTTTGTCCTCGAACGTTAGGTAAACAAATTAAATTATGAGTTATAGTTGATTTTCAAAAGGATTTTATGGAAGACTTATTAAATTTTACTGATAAATATTATTTTAAAAAAATGATTTTTGATGGTGGTAAATCAGCAATATTTATTAAAAATATATCTATATTAGTTAGTTTTATATTGGTTTTTGGATTTTTTATTAACAGATGTATGGGGCATATGCCACAATACAACCATATTAAAATAGGTATTATTTTAATAATTATATTTTTTGTTACTTTATATAGCACAAAAAAATATTTAACTCCACTAATATTTAAATATAAAAGTAAAAACTGGAAAAAATTACTGCTAAATTAATTTCAAGTAAAATTATTAAAATTGATGTTATAACTCGTGCTGGTTCATATACTAAATATTATCCAAATATAAAATATGAGTTTAGATATAAAAATAAAAAATTTGTTAGTGATAACTTTTCTTTTGAAAGTGAACAAGTTTATAATATATCATTAGACCCTAACAAAACAAATAAAGAGCACAAAGCTAATGAACTATTTTCAAAATGGATATATATTTTAATCAATTTGATCCTAATCAATCAGTTGTTATAAGAAATTTCCATCCATTAAGAAAAATATTTTATACTGTAATGAGTGTATTATCAGTTTTCGCCTTACTTGCAAGTACTTTTAATATAATTTGTTTTTATAACAAAATTACCTAACAACATCTTGGAGAAAAAAATATGTAGCCCCTGCCGTTTATTTTGGTTAGGCAAAAAGATGTGTTATCATGATAAAGATTTGAGAGATTGCTAACAGGCTATATATTTCTCAAGTCCACCGTTAGATGTACAGTTCGAGCATTATCATGTTAAACTAAAAAAGAAAGCTAGATGTCAGGCTTTAACTTTTAACCTTTTTATAATTTTGGGTCTTAGGGGTCGAGAGCAACTTAACTTTTTGAGAGCCACCAATTTCAACGACAATTTATCAATACAATAATGCCCTTAACATAAAAGGAAAATATCAATGAGAATTTTTCTATTCTTTTTTGTTTTTTTTCTATTTTTCTTTGCATTGCACTATCTTTTTTACTCCAGAGTGATTAAAAAATTGCTGGTATCACATAAAGCAAAAAAAGTTTTAATTATACTCCTGTGCCTTAACTTCATTTCAAATATTTTTTATTATGGAAAACCATAGCTTTTTTGAAACATTCATTGTATACAGTGATGTTTATTAACAAAACCACTTATGGGCATCTCTAAAAAGTGTGTAGAGTATATAAGTTTTCTACACACTACTTGCACATAACATCTTGTACAATTACACTATTATTTTAAGAAAAGGTAAGATTATGATACTAAAAACCTCGTTTTTAGTAGCTCTTTTACTCTCATCAAGTTTTGCACAAGAGCTTGATGTGATAGTGGAAGATGCACTAAAAAACAACTATGAAATAAAGCAAAAAGAGAAAGCCATCCTTTTTGATGAACAAGATATAACACTAAGTACCACTTGGAGTGATCCCATCTTTTCAGCTGGTTTAAATGATGTGCAGTTTGATGAGCCATTTAAAAGAGACAAAGAGGCTATGCAGACTCAATTTATCTCTATCTCCCAAGTTGTACCGACAAATGGAAAACTCTCTAAAA
>JAMOMC010000176.1 GCA_027068765.1 Campylobacterales bacterium | reverse complement strand
AAAAAGAAAAGGTTTTACAGTACACGGAGCTCATGACCCTCACTATGTAACAGCTATTGATGCTAAAAACAACATCATAACAGTTGGCACAAAAGATAAACTTGATGTTTTTGCATTTGAAGTGGATAAGCTTAATATGTTTATAGATACTACAACTTTTGAGTGCAGTGTCAAGATAAGGTATAGAAGCCCAAAAATAGAGTGTAAAGTAGAGATAAAAGATGATAAAGCCACTATAAAACTTATAGGTAGTGTTCAGGGTTTAGCCCCTGGTCAAGTTGCTGTTTTTTATGATGAAGACAAGGTTATTGGGTGTGGCTGGATAAAAGGAGAAGTTGATGGATTTAAGTAAAGTTTATGAAAAATTAGGACTTTTTTATCTAGGAAAAGTAATAGATATAAAAACAGATGAACAGACAGATGAGCTTTTACTTGTAAAAAACAGAAACTTAACAACTCACTCAGCTATCATTGGAATGACAGGAAGTGGAAAAACAGGACTTGGCATCTCAATGATAGAAGAAGCTGTACTTGATAAAATTCCATCTATCATAATAGATCCAAAAGGAGATATGGGAAATTTACTTTTAGCATATGATGATTTTAATCCAAAATCATATGAGAGATGGATTGATATAAGTGATGCGATTAAAAAAGGTATGAGCAAAGCTGAGTTTGCTAGTATAACTGCACAAAATTGGGAGCACGGGGTGATTAACTCTCACCAAAGCAGAGAGAGAGTAAAAAGATATAAAAATGGTGCTGATTTCACTATCTACACTCCTGGAAGTTCATCTGGTATACAGATTTCTGCTTTGAGTAGTTTCTCTTCTCCTTCAGCTGAAGTTATAGACGATCCTGATACTTTCTCATATCTTTTAAACTCAACAGTTACCTCTATCTTGGCTTTAGTTGGTGTAAATGCTGATCCTTTAAAGAGCAAAGAGTTTTTGCTTCTCTCGACTATTTTTAACTATTTTTGGAAAAAACAGAGAGATCTTAGTTTAGAAGAATTGATAGGAAAGATTACAAATCCGCCATTTAAGAAAATTGGTGTTTTATCCCTAAAGAGTTTCTACCCTCAAAATGAGAGATTAAAACTTGCAATGCTTTTAAACAATGTTTTAGCAAGTCCAACTTTTTCAGCTTGGCTTGAAGGAGAGAGTTTAGATATAGACAAACTTCTCTATA
>JAMOMC010000175.1 GCA_027068765.1 Campylobacterales bacterium | reverse complement strand
TCACAAAAGAGAGTGTTCCAGAGATAGATTCAGAAAATACAAGCTTATCTTTTACACTCTCATAAACACCAGCATTTTGCATAGCCTGAACGGCTGCTTTTCCATAAGGTGCAATTTTTGGATTTGCGATTGCGATTTTATCTATCTTATTGGTTTCTAAAAGATGCATTTTTTTAGTAAAGTCTTGTTTTTTACCACTTAGATATGCCAAAGTGCCTTGCGCATAAACTACTGGTTTTGTTACAGCAATGCCCTTTTCAAAAAGAGCATCTGGATACTTCATATCTGCAGACATAAAGATATGATAAGGTGCTTTGTTTTTAATTTGTGCTGTTAATTTACCCGAACTTCCTAGTATCACTTGCACTTTTATATAGGGATAAAGAGAGTTAAATTCTTTTTTTAAAGCTTCAATAGCATAACTTACATTAGAAGAGAGTGCAACTTTAATCTCTTTTGCAGACAAAAAGGTTGTCATAAAAAAGATAATTACAAATAGTTTTAATTTCAAATTTTTCCCTCATTGGCTCTTTTAAATTATATCGTTATATGTCTTGAAATGTAGATTATGTAAATTTAAAGTTGATTAGAGATTGCTTAAAATATGGTATAATCTCAAAAAAGAGCAATCATGTCGGTAATAGACTTTTTAAGTAGATATACTTATGATGATTATACTTTATGGGAAGGAGATTGGGAACTTGTAGAAGGTATACCAGTCTCTATAGCTCCAGCACCTACAAAAACACATCAACATGTAGCAAGTGAGCTATTTTTTTACTTAAAACAAGATGAAACTGTAAAATTTTACATCTATGAAGATGAGAAAGTTGAATACTATATCTTAATCTACCCTAATGACTTAAAAGCAAAAGTATATAAGTTAAAAGATGATAAATACTTTAAAATTGGAGATTTCACAAAAGAGAGGCTTATCTTTAAAGATATAAATTGTGAAATAGAGCTTGATTTTGAGAAAGTTTTCAAAAAATTTATTTAAAAAAGTTAAAAACCCTCTCCTTTACTTCTAAATTAGCAACCAAAGAGTAGTTTTTACTAATCAATTCCCCTATAATTTGAGAAGAAAACATCTAAAAGAGAGTAAGCATGAAAAAAACCACAAAAGAGGAGTATCTTCAAGCAGTTTATAGAGTTATCTATCATATAGAAAAGCATTATGGTGATGATTTGAGT
>JAMOMC010000174.1 GCA_027068765.1 Campylobacterales bacterium | reverse complement strand
TCTATAAAGTGTTAAGTTTATTCTGTGATCGGAAATTCTGTTTTGTGGGTAGTTATAGGTTCTAATCCTTCCGCTTCTATCACCTGTTCCTACTTGGGATTTTCTATCCGCTCCCTCTTCTTCTTGTTTTTTTTGCATCTCCAAATCATAAAGCCTTGCTTTTAAGACTTTCATCGCTCTATCTCTATTTTTGTGTTGGGATTTTTGATCTTGGTTTGTTACTACTATGCCTGTTGGAAGATGGGTTATTCTTACTGCACTATCGGTTGTATTTACTGATTGACCTCCACAACCTGAGCTTCTCATGACATCCACTTTTAAATCATTTTCATTTATTTCTATCTCTACATCATCAACCTCTGGCATTACTGCTACGGTGATTGCAGAGGTGTGGACTCTGCCTTGAGACTCTGTCGCTGGAACTCTTTGAACTCTATGGGTTCCACCTTCATGTTTAAACCTAGAGTAAGCACCCTCACCTTTTATGAGTGCTATCATCTCTTTGTAACCGTCAATAGTTCCCTCGCTGGTATTTACTATCTCAACTTTCCAACCGTTGTTTTCGGCATATTTTGCATAAGCTTTGAAAAGATCTCCTACAAAAAGTGCGGCTTCATCGCCACCTGTTCCTGCTCGCATTTCTAAGTAAATATTTCTATCGTCATTTGGATCACTAGGGAGCATAAGAACTTTTATCTCATCTTCTATCTCTAGTTTTCTTGGCTCTAACTCTTTTAGCTCCTCTTTTGCTAACTCTCCAAGCTCTTTATCATCAAGTATTTCTTTGTTGTCGTCTATATTTTGACACACATCAAGATACTCTTCGGCTTTTTGTTTTATAGGCTCTATGCTTGATTGCTCTTTTGAGAGTTCTGTCATTTTAGAGATATTAGTGCTAATTTCAGGGGTACATAAGAGCTCGCTTATTTCATTATAGCGATCAAGAAATGGTTGGAGTTTGGTTTTTAACATAAAGAGGTTAGATAAAGCTGCTTAAGCAGCTTTATCACTCATTGATTTTACTAATTTAGAAAGTCTGCTAACTTTTCTAGCCGCTGTTTTCTTCTTTAAAATACCTTTTGTTACATATGCATGAAAGTTTTTGTTTGCATCTTTGAAAGCTTCTGCTGCTTTTGCACTATCGCCTGCTTCTACTGCCTCTTTTATAGCTCTAGTAATATTTTTAATTCTAGTTTTATAAAATCTATTTCTCTCAGTTCTTTTAACTGTCTGTCTTGCTCTTTTTAATGCAGATTTATGGTTTGCCACTATCTAGCCTTTAGTTTTGATTTTTTTAAGTGTGCGAGTATATTGAAAAATACCTAAAATTTTACTGAATTTAAGTAGTTTATCAGCAAAATATATCAAGGGTTAATAAAATTTTAATATCTGTCGATATATACTATCGGAACAGATTAAAATTAAATATATTGAAATTAGGACTAAAAAATGGAATTATTTGGTACAGATGGTGTACGAGGAATGGCTGGAGAAAAAATTACTGCTGAAGTTGCACTTCGTCTTGCGATGGCAGCTGGAATATATTTTCGAAAAACTGCCATTACTAACAAAATTTTAGTAGGAAAAGATACTAGAAAAAGTGGCTATATGATAGAAAATGCAATTATCTCTGGATTAGCTGCTGTTGGTTATGATGTTAGACAAATAGGACCTATGCCTACTCCTGCTATCGCTTTTTTAACAGAAGATCTAAGATGTGATGCAGGTATTATGATAAGTGCTAGCCATAATGAGTATCAAGATAATGGAATTAAATTTTTTGACAAACGAGGAAATAAACTTAATGAAAAAATTGAAGCTGAAATTGAGGCTATCTATTTTGATGATGAAAAAATTGCAGCTAATCAAGCAAAATTCATGTCCATTGGGCAAACTAAGAGAATAGACGATGTCATAGGAAGATACATCGTTCATATCAAAAACTCACTCCCAAAATCTATGACTCTTCACGGTTTGAGAGTTGTTTTAGATGTAGCAAATGGTGCAGCTTACAAAGTAGCTCCTACTGTTTTTACCGAACTTGGAGCTGATGTTATAACACTAAACAATGAACCAGACGGGAGAAATATAAACGAAGCATGTGGAGCACTTCATCCTGATCGTCTTGGAGAAGAGGTTAGACGGCTAAGGGCTGATATAGGTTTTGCTTTTGATGGGGATGCCGATAGAATTGTTGTTGTTGATGAAAAAGGAAATATCACTGATGGAGATAAACTTTTGGGAGTTTTAGCCACTCATCTTAAACAAAAAAATCAACTCTCAAACAACGGTGTAGTTGCAACTGTGATGAGCAATCAAGCATTAGAGGATTATTTAGAGGCTCAAAGCATTAAACTATATAGATGCAGTGTTGGAGATAAGCATGTTTTAGAAGTTATGCAAAAAGAGGGACTTAACTTTGGTGGGGAACAAAGTGGTCATGTTATACTTAGTGATTATGCAAAAACAGGAGATGCCTTGGCTGCGGCTCTTCAAGTGGTAGCTTTTATACTTAGAAAAGGTTTAAAAGCAAGTGAGCTTTTAAACCCTTTTGAACTCTACCCACAAATTCTCGAAAATATCAAAATCAAGAAAAAAATTCCTCTTAAAAAAATTGAAGGGTATGATGAGTTTATTAAAAATCTTGAAGCTGAAAATATCAGATCACTCATAAGATACTCAGGAACAGAAAATCTCTTAAGAGTTCTTCTTGAGGGAAAAGATAACTCTTTGGTACAAAAAAGGATGAATGAGATATTAGAGCTTTTAAGCAAGAAGTTAAATGGCTAAAATATATCAGAAATTTTTTATAGCTTTTGCTATTGTATTTGTTCTAGATCAAATTATCAAGCTTATTTTTCTAAATGGATTTGGTTGGGAAAGCAAATGTATAGATCTTGTACTCACTTTTAATACAGGTGTTGCATTTTCTATGTTCTCATCTTTGGGACCTTACTTAAAATATATTCAAATTGTGCTTATTACTGCTGTATTTGCTTATATTTTTTGGGAGAAGAAACTACTTCAAGAGTTTGCTATACCGCTTGGTTTTATCCTAGCTGGAGGGGTTAGTAATGTTCTTGATAGGTTTACTCAAATAGGTGTTGTGGATTATGTTTATTGGCATTGTGGATTTGATTTTGCTATATTTAATCTTGCTGATGTGATGATAAACTTGGGTGTTGCTGCCATATTGTGGTTAAGTTTTTTTAAGAAGGATTAAAAGATGAGATTTATACTTGTTTTATTGATATTTTTTGTAACTCTAAATGCATCTGATCCTTATAAAAATATCACTCATTACACTTTAGACAATGGGTTAAAAGTATATTTATATCCTGATAACAAAGCTAAAAATACAGCAATAAATGTTGATGTAAAAGTTGGAATGAAAGCTGAAACAAAAGAGAATGCTGGTATTTCCCACCTAGTAGAGCATATAGTTTTTAGAGACGCAAGGATAGAGAGTAGAGACTATCTTGACCTTTTTAATGAGGAGGGAGCAAGTTATGTAAATGGCTACACAAGTTACTATAAAACTCAATATTTAACAACAATTGAAGCAGATAAATCTTACTGGATTGTGGAACAATTTGCACAGATGCTTCTTGATAAAAATGTTAGCCAAGTAGATTTGGACTCTGAAAGAGGAGCTCTTCAAGTTGAGATTGGAGAGATAACTTGGGTAGATAAATATCTGCCAGATGTAAAAAATATCTTTGATGCCTTTAAAAAAATCCTCCCCGAACAAAATAGATTTTATAAAGATGAATTTGGAATTGACCCAAAACAAAGGGAGCAAAAGTACCAAGCAACATCAACATATCGTATAAATAATCAAAAATTCAAATTAGAAGATGTCATGAAACATTATGATGACTACTACTATCCATCAAATATGACTCTAAATATTGTAGGTAATTTTGAACTCTCAAAGATAAAAGAGGTGATAGAGAAAAATTTTGGAAAATTTCCTAAAAAAGAAGGAAAAACTGTTTTAGATGAATATAAAAATTTAGCAACTTTAAACAATAAACCATACAATTTTTACCAAACAGGCTCTGATGGAAGCAGTGTAACAATCGGTGCAAAAGTTCTTGCAAATGACCCTAAAAAAGAAATTATTTTAAACTCTTATGTAGATGATTTGGCAAAAAGACTAAATATAGTTTTTAGAAACAAAAATGGAGAGAGTTATGGAACATATGGGAGTTACTACTCATATTATGGTGGTGGGGTTGCATCTGTTAGCTTTAGTACTGATCATAACTCATTAGATAAAAACATAGCTTATACAAAAAAACAGATACAAGATGACGGCAAAAATCTAAGCGACTCTCAGATAAATGAAGCTTTGAATATGAGTAAAAAAATATACACTTCATTTGAGCATGATACAGAGTCTTTGATGGATTTTATCTACTCATATAAAAAGTTTTATAAAAAATATGACCAAACCACAAAAACACCTAGTGAGATTTTAAATACCATTTCACCTGATGAGTTTAGATCCACCATAGAAGATACTTTTATCTCTAAAAACTTATACCAAAAGCTAACTAGGGATTATCATTTTTTCCCTCATGATTTTAATATTTTTGTAACTTTAATGATCTTTGTTATGATATACACCATATATAGATTTTTTAGCATAAAAATAGCTGATAGAGATATTCGAATGCAAAGAAGATTAACTAGTCGTCTTGTCTCATTTTTGTTGATATTTTTATCTATCATTGTTGCTACTATATTAGCTCAATGGATATTTTATTTTACAATAAAACTTTTTCCTATAAACCCATTGTGGGAAAATGGTTACGACACCCCTACCTCATATCTAATCTATTTAATTGATTTGCTAATATCTCTATTTATAATTTATATAGTTGTTAAAAAACTTTTTGCCTGGTTTTATATCAAGCTTTTTGCAACTAACCACACAATCATACTCTCAGGTGTGAGAAATAAATTTATACAGATGGCAGATATTAGAAACATAGAAGTAATAAGCTGGAGTTTTTCAAAACTTGGGAAACCTCACGGTATATCACTAATGTTTTGGAAACCAATTTTAAAAATCACATCACATAAAAATGAAGCAATTTATATAAGATCATCAAATGCCAACCATCTAAAAACTGATTTGGAGTATATAATCTTTGAAAAAGATAGGAGAGATAAACTGTTTTAACAGGAGCCAAACATGACAATTTATGACTTAAAACCAAAGTTTCAAGCACTACTAAGACCTATAGTAAATAAATTAGCAAAAAAAAATATCACACCAAATCAAGTCACTTGGTCTGCTTTGATACTATCTATAATAACTGGTGCATTGGTAGCATTAACCAAAGGTGCTACTTTTATACTTCTTATCATTCCTATCGTGATGTTAGTGAGAATGGCTCTAAATGCGATTGACGGTATGTTGGCTCGTGAACATGACTTAAAAAGTAATTCTGGAGCGATGCTAAATGAGCTTGGAGATGTTATATCTGATGCAGCACTATATCTGCCATTAGCATTTGTAGTGGGAATTTCTCCTATTTGGATTGTTCTGTTTGTTGTTGTTGGTATATTTACAGAGATAGCCGGCATACTTGGAAGTGTGATAGGAAGTGAGCGTCGTTATGATGGACCTATGGGTAAAAGTGATAGAGCTTTTGTTATTGGTCTGTTGGCACTACTAATTGGTCTTGGTATTGAAGCTGGTTTTTGGTCTGATGCATTGTTGATAATTGCTACTTTGATGGGTGTTTTAACAATCTTTAACAGAGCAAAAAAGGCTATTATATGAGTGAATTATTTAGTAGTGAGAGTGGAATTGTTTTAGGGTTTATTGTAGCTGTTTTAATTCTCTCATCTCTTCTTATTTATCTTAAATATCCTACTAAAGAGCTTAAAGATAGAGTTAACTCATGGTGGATTATCGTCTCTTTTTTTACCGTTGGAGCTATGTTAAATACCACGGTTGCAATGTTCTTTTTTGGACTTTTGAGCTACCTTGCACTAAAAGAGTATTTCACACTCATCCCCTCACGAAAAACAGATAGACGAATAATCTTTTATGCCTACCTCTCTATCATCGTGCAGTACTATTTTGCATCTATACAGTGGTATGGCATGTTTATCATCTGGATACCTGTTTATCTCTTTTTACTACTTCCATTTAGACAAGTTCTTATCGGAGAGACAAAAGGGTTTTTGGAAAATACCTCTCGTGTACAGTGGGGCTTGATGATGTTTGTCTTTGGACTAAGTCATATGGCTTATTTGATAACCCTAGC
>JAMOMC010000173.1 GCA_027068765.1 Campylobacterales bacterium | reverse complement strand
AGCTTGTTTAGATTGAAAAATAAGCTTCTCTTTACTTTGGCTAACTTGCCCCTCATAACTTTTAAGTCTTTTTCTGATTAAAAGTGATAGAAAAAGTGAAAGTAAAACAGAGATAAAAAGAGATGCAGCTAAAACATAAACATTTGTTCTTATATCCTCTTCTCTCTTTGCATCATTTATAGCTTTTCTCTTTTTTATACTCTCTCTTATATCTTCTAAACTTCTTGTAGCTACGATATACCAATCTCTCTCTGGTATATGACTCTTATAATACATCAAAGTCTTATCTTGGTGAAAACCTAAAGACTCAAGTGAGCTAAAATTCATACTATTTTTTTCATCTGAAGAGAAAATTGTATTGTTGTCTGCATCAAATAAAAACAGATCACCATTTTCTAAGTTAAAATTTGAGGTTATATACTTTATAATATTTTTTTTGGTCAAATTATTTACAGACTCCAGATACTCACCCGCCCCAATATACCAATCATAACAATCAAGCTTCTTTACATATGCTATATTATAAAGAGCTGTTTTTCTATCTATTTTTGACAAAGACCAATAATCTACAAAGCCTTCACCATCACTTTTTATAACTTTATTAAACTCTTTTACAATCTCTTTTCCATATACCCCTTTGATATTGAGTATATTTATACCTCTTAAGTTTGGATTACTATGTATAAGAGCATTTCCACTTAATGTCAACAAAAAGTGATAATCTATATTTTTTTCAAAATCTATATCTTTTAATGCACTCAAAATGATATTTTTTATCTCATGGTCATACTTGACACCTTTATATCTATTGTAAATATTATTTGCAATATTTGAGGTGATATTTACAGCACTCTTTACATCATCTCTGATTTTATCACTACTTATCGTATCGTAGTAGCTAATTAGCTGAGTAAGGCTCCTGGCTTTTCCACTTAGCCTCTGCTTCTCTATATCCATTAAATTTTCAAGCTCTAACTCAACATCTCCTTTTTGAGCATGAGTAAAAAACATATATGATACTCCACCATAGAGTAAAAGTGCGAGTAATGGAAAGATGACTATTGAAACAGCTAATCTTCTTGCTGAAAAGTTAAGTTTCATTGTTTAAGATGCTCGTTCTACAAAATATCCTAAATTTTGTCTATTTTTTAAAAAATTTTGAGGGAGCTTTTTTCTAAGCGTTTTGATAAAAGAGCGAATTGCATCTTGAGTTGGAGGATCATCTTGCCAAATTCCATCTATTTCATTATAATTAACAACACCTTTTAAAGATAAAATCTCTAAAAACTCTAACTCTTTAGGTGTTAAAACATGAGTTTGTCCTTCAAATGTTATATAACACTCATCTTTATTTACCAAAACACCTTTTGTAAGTTCATATGCTCCATCACCTCTAAAATTGTCATCTAACTTTTTTAAAAGTGTATGAAACTTTTTAGAAGTAAAAGGTTTAACTATATACTTATCAAGTTTTAACTCTACAGACTCAAGAAGATAGTCGGTTTTTGTATATGCAGAGATGATAACAACAGGAACACTTTGATTGATTTTTCTAATCTCTTTTATAAGATTTATACCATTTAATCTAGGTAATTCAATATCCACCAAAAGAAGATCTATCTCTTCATTTACAAAAACTTCATAACCTTTTTGCCCATCAGCAGCTGTATGAACTTTTTTAAAATAATTTTTCAATAGTTTTGAAATATTAGCCAAAACTACATCATCATCTTCAACATAGAGAACTCTCTTATCTTTTAAATAATTGTACATATCATGCCTATTTATTAAATATATTCATTAATTCTATCACATTAGAATTAAAAATTAGATTTAAATAAGACAATCTACAATACTTTTAGCTCCATTTGGTTCTATTAGCTTACCTAAGCCTTCACTCATCATCTTCAAATCACAAGAAAAAATCATCTCTAAATCATCAATTTTTAAATCTCTTTGCCTTTTAACAAAAGAGAATCCTCTCTTTACTAAAAAATTTGCATTAAAAAATTGATGATCTTTTGCTGCATATGGATAAGGTATATACAAAGCTGGTATCTTAGCAGCACAAAGCTCCCAAAGTGTACCAGCCCCTGCTCTACAAATCGCAAAATCAGCATCTTTTATCTTTTTATGCAAATTTGGTGAAAATGAAAAAAGGTCTACTTTGATCTGATTTTTCTCATAAAAATCTCTTACTCTCTTCTCATCTTTTTCTCCACACTGATGAATAATCTTAATACCTTTTTGTTTAAGTATAACAGATACACTCATTGCAAACTCATTTATAGCACTAGCTCCTTGTGAACCTCCTAAAAAGATGATAGTTTTAATCTCTTGCCTTACTCTAGCATCTTTAAAAAACTCCTCTCTTACAGGATAGTTTTTAACAGGTGAACTCTCAAAGTAAGAGGAGAAAACTATCTCTGCTTTTTTTGATAAAATTTTATGAAGCTTTCCAAAAACAGCATTTTGCTCATGAATAAAAAATCTCTTTCCAAATAAAATAGAAGCAAAAGATGCAGGAGCCGCCCCATACCCACCAACAGAGAAAACTCTATCTATATCATGTATCTTAAAAATATTACGACACTTAATAGTTTTTATAAAAATCCTAAAAAGAGATATTAATTTACCAAAATATTTTTTATCAACAACACTAGAAATATCTAAAAAATAACAAGCCTCAAAACCCTCATCATCTTTAAACCACTGTGCATCTTGACCACTAGATGAACCTATAAAAATAGGCTTTATACCTCTTTTATTGAGCTCCTCTTTTATAGCTTTTGCAATACTCAAATGCCCACCAGTTCCTCCGCCAGTAATTACGATATTTTTCAATATTTAACCTTTTTACTAATCATTAAAACCATACCAATAGCGATAGAGTGAGCCAATAAAGAGCTTCCTCCATAACTTAAAAATGGAACAGCAATCCCTTTTATAGGAGTAATTCCAGTAATCCCAAAACTATTTATAAAAAGAGATGTCCCTATAAGAAGTGTCACACCAAGTGCAAAAAGAGAGTGAGTTCTATCTGCACTTCTATTTGCAATTTTTAAAGAGCGAAAGATGATAAGAAAAAAAAGCCCTATGACAAATACAATACCTAGCATTCCAAGCTCTTCTGCAATTCCTGCCAAAACAAAATCTGTATGAACCTCTGTTAAGTACCCAAGTTTTATAGTCCCATCTCCAAGCCCTTGACCAAAAAAACCACCATTTTTAATCGCATAAAATGAGTTAGTAATCTGATATGGAGCTTCACTAACTTCAACTCTTAACTTATCAGCTATAGAATCTGGCAAAAAAGATAAGACAAAATTTTGGATATGGCTCCACCATGACATAACCCTAGCAACTCTATGCTCACTCCCAACAATTGCAACAGTAAAAATAACAACAGCTCCAAACATAGAGAACATAAAAAGCCTTGTACTAGTTCCTGCCATAAATGCCATAACAGCAAGAGAAGTTCCTAAAACTATAACTTGTCCTATATCATTTTGCATAATTGCAATAAGATAAACAACTACACCAAAAGCCATAACATAAGGTAAAAAAGTCAATACTTCATCTTTAAACCTATCAACTTTATACTCAATTTTTCTTGAAAAACTCCAAGCCAAAAAGAAGATAAACCCAACTTTAAAAAACTCAACAGGAGCCAAAGATATACCAGGGAGCTTAATCCATCTTTTTGCACCTCCAACCTCTGTTACATACTGTGGAGGTAAAAAAGGCATAAGTGTCATAAGAGCTAAAAAAACAAAAAATATTAAAAAACCAAGAGGTTTAAAATGTTTATCAGGGTTTAATCTTGAAATTGCCCAAATTATAAAAATACTAAGCATTCCAACAACAAACTGTCTTATAAAAAAGTGTAACTCATCATATCCATAATATTGAGTAGTATAAACAGTTAAAGAGAGTGAAAAAACAATACCAAGAACTATAAGTGATACGGTTGTAAAAAAAATTGTTTTATCAGTAACCAATACAGAGCCTCAAAAAATAGATTATAAAAACAATACTACAAAAACTTTGATTAATATGATATTTTTGCTAGAATAATTAAAATAATTTAATTTTTACAAATTAGGCATAAAATTTGCTATATATTTAAAAGTTAAGATAAAGGATTACTGTGAAAACAACTCTATCAGCTGATATTGTTGAAAAAGCTTTAGATTTTAGAGCTCTAAGACAAAAGTTAATTGCTGGAAATCTTGCAAATGTAAGTACACCTTTTTACAAAGCAAGAGATATTAGTTTTGAAGATATGCTCTCAAATGAAGCAGATAAATTAGCAAATATCTCATCAAATCCAGCATTTGCAAAGACTCATAGTGCACATTTGGATCCTCTTTTAGAAAACTCTAACTCTAAAGCTGAGATTTTTTTTAGAGGAACTCATCAAACTAGAAATGATGGAAATACAGTAGATTTAGATGTCGAATCAACTGAAATGAGTAAAAACTCTATGATGTATAATGCTTTAATGAGTGCAAAAAGTAAAACTACAATGATTTTTAAAAGCGTACTAGATGCATCAGCAAAAGTACAATAAGGAGAGTAAAAAATGGCATTTTTAAGTGGATTTGATATAAGTGGATATGGTCTCTCTGCTCAAAGATTTAGAATTAACCTAATTAGCTCAAATATTGCAAATGCAAATACAACAAGAACCGATGAGGGTGGTCCATACAGAAGAAGAGAAGCGGTTTTTAAAGCAGTTGATTTTGATGCAATTTTAAATAAAAATATAGAGAAGCTTACTGGATACTCTAAAAATGAGAACCCACTTGATGACCCAATTGGTCAAAAATTTGCTTCACCCCCTGTTATGGCTGTTGTTGTTGATAAAGTTGTTCGTGATGATACTCCATTTAAATTACGATTTGACCCATCTCATCCAGATGCAGATCAAAATGGTTATATCTCTTTGCCAAATATTAATCCTGTCATAGAAATGGCCGATTTAATAGAAGCAACGAGAGCATATCAAGCAAATGTAGCAGCATTTCAAAGTTCAAAATCTATGGCACAAAGTGCTATTGATATGTTAAAAGGATAAAAATGATAAAAAACATTGAGACACTCTCACCAATATCACTGCAAAATGATATAACAGACAAGCAAAATAAAACAGGTAAAACTGACTTTTTTCAAATTTTACAAGAGTCTTTAAATGAAGTAAATACTAACCAAGTAAAAGGAGATAGAGCTCTAAGTGACATAGCAACAGGACAAGTAAAAGACCTACATAGTGCTGCTATGGCTATCTCCAAAGCTGAAGTTAGTATGAAGATGATGTTAGAAGTTAGAAACAAAGCTTTAAATGCTTATAAAGAGATTTTAAGAACTCCAATTTAATTTTAATTATCAATTCATTATAATGGCCGTATGAACCAAAGCGAAAGTACAAAATTTAAAATAGCCTTTATTTTTTTCATAGTTTTTTTAATGTTTTTAATTCTTCTAGGAGCTTTTTTAAACATTGTGACAAACGATAGGAAACTTCCGAACTTGCAAAAAACAGAAAAAGATATAGCCCTTAGAGGCTCAATCTTGAGTAAGAACGGCTTTACAATAAGTGCTAGTAAAAAACTATATAGTGCAGAAGTTGATACTAGAAATATCGACCCTGCTAAATTTGAACTATTTGTAAAACTCTTCTCAATTTTTAGTAAAATGGACGAACATGATGTAAGAGAAAAACTAAAATCAAACTTTGGTTTTGTAAAAATAACCTATACACTTGATTCAAAATCAGCTAGATATGTGCAGCAATTAAAATCAGAGATACTTAGACTTAGGATTTTAAAAAGATATGTAGACCCAGTTACTGGGGATTCATTTTTTCATGCACTCTCAATTACAGAGAGTGGAGAACATCGTGAATTTCCTCTAAAGAGTACTTTATCACCAGTTTTAGGTTTCATGCAGAAAAATGAGACAAGAAACTACATAACGATAAATGGAAGATATGGCTTAGAAAAGTACTACAATGATGCACTATCTGGTCGTCAAAGTACCAAGATAATAGGAAGAAGAGATGTTAACCACAACATAATTTTAGATAAAGAGAGTAAGGTAAAAGCTAGAATTGACGGCTTAAATATCATAACAAGCATCTCTTTAAAAGTTCAAAAAGATATAGAGAAGATTTTAGACAAACATAGAGAAAAAACTGATGCAAAAGAGATAATTGCTTCAGTAATGGATAGTAAAACGGGAGAGATTTTAGCAATTGCAAGCTCAAGAAGATACAATCCATCTCATATCTTAGATAGTGATATTGCAAGTACTTCCATATCAGCTACAAGGTATGTATTTGAACCTGGGTCTGTTTTGAAACCAATCACTTTTGCACTACTTCTAAAGGAGAAAAAAGTACACCCTCATGACATAATTGATACCGAAAATGGAAGATATAAACTTGGAAATAAAGTAATAACAGATGAACACCCTTATGATTATCTCAGTGCGGAAAACATCATTGTACACTCTAGCAATGTAGGTATGGCAAAATTAGCTCAAAGTCTTGATGAAATTGATTTTTATCAAGGATTAAAAGAGTTCGGATTCTCAAAAAAAACTGGTATAGATATCTCAGACGAGCTTGGTGGGTCTATCCCAAATATTCACCAATTAAAACATAGCACATACAGAGCAACCGCATCATATGGGTATGGTTTAAAAGCAAACTTTTTTCAACTCCTTTGTGCCTTTAATGTTTTTAATAACAATGGAGTGTGGATAAAACCTAGTATAGGAAGTTATTATCAACAAAGTAGCGGGAACATGCAAAAAATTGAGAGAAAAAAGGGAACAAGAATTATTGACAGTGATATCGCATATGTTATGAACCATATTTTAAGAAAAACTGTAACTGATGGTACTGGTAAAGGAACTGATATAAAAGGTTTAAAAATTGGAGGAAAAACAGGAACAGCTCACATCTCTATACGAGGAGTTTATGAAAATGTTTATAATAGCTCATTTTTTGGATTTGCAAACGATAAAAACAACAGATACACAATAGGAGTAACAGCTATAGAGCCAACAACTAGAAGTAGTCTCTACTTTGCATCTCTTAGTGCTGTACCTGTTTTTAAAGATATTGTAAATGTTTTGGTTGATGAAAAATTATTGGTTCCAATAAATCCATAGTAACTTAAATCACTATGGACTTTTAAACTTAAAATTTATATGTTCCATTTAGATAGAAGTAACGTCCAGGCTCATTTAAAAGCATCGTATCACCCCCAGCTGTTAAAAGAATTAAATCTTTATATGTATTTGTTGTAGCATATGTTTTATCAAAAATATTTTCAACACCTGCTGTTAGAGTAATTTTATACTTAAAATCTTTACTTAGTTTCAAGTTAAAAACTCCATATCCAGCTAACTCTTGTTCACCATTTTCATAATCAATATCACTCCATTTTGTAGCACCAACAAACTCTAATTTTGCATCTACTATTTCGCTATTATCATAATTTAATGATATATTTGTCTTAAGTGGTCTCATATCAGGCATATTAGTTCCATTTTGTCCAGTTAATGGAGTATCTTTTTCTCCTTTTTTATAAGATACTCCATAATCCAAATAGATTCTATCACTCGCAAGAACAATACCACTTAACTCTATACCATAAACAGTTGCATCTACATTTTCAAAAGAGTGAAATGAACTCATATCTCCATCTGCATTGGCTTTTTTATTTGCAGTGTTATATGCTATATAATCTTTAAGACTACTATAATAAGCTTTTGTTTTGATAGTAAAATTTTCATATATTTTTTCAAATCCAAAATCAATTTCATAATTTTTGGTTTCATTTAATGTTGGTGTTCCTACATGACTTCCCATCATCACAAGGTATAACTCTCTAGCATCTGGTACTCGACTAGATTTTCCTAAACCTACAAAATATGTTAAAGTATCAGTCGCATTTATTGTCGCAAAAATATTACCATTTATACTAGAGTAATCATTTTCACTCTCTATGCTTGTATCATCATATCTTAATCCATACTCAAAATTGGTAATACCAAAACTATGTTTAGCTTTTATAAAAAGAGCTTGATTTACTGTATCTATATCATTTAATGATTTCATAGGCATACCATTTGGCATAATATTTATAGTGCCATTACTCTCATAATGTCCATCCCAATTTCTCTTACTTGCATCTACTCCAACAGTTATATCAATATTTTTAATATTCAAACTATTTTTAATTTTTATTCCTTGCATCTTTGTAGTAAGTGCATGTGTTTTATAAGTTATAGCACCCATCTTTCTATATTTTGTTGACATAGGGTGATCAACTTCTGATTGATAAATTTGAAAATTTATAGATTTAGAGTAATTGCTTAGGTTATTAATATCATACTCAAATGAATATATATCTGAATCATCATAGAGTGCATCCATCTTAGAAGATGGATAAAGTATATCATCACTTCTATTGGCTGTATAACTTAGTCTAAGTTCTTGATTATCAGTTATATCAACAAATACTTTCCCCATAAATGTTGATTTTTTAAAAGCATCCATATTTTCATATTTTGATTGATATTGAGCCTTTGCCATAGTTGTATCTGTTGTAATATTTTTAAGTTGTTGTGATAATTTATTGCCATCTCCATCTTCATATTGTTCACCTTTTTCAGATGACGCACTTAAAAGAACTTTTACTCTATCATTTCCACCACTTATACTTCCCAAAAACTTTTGATAACCAAAACTACCTATATTTAAACCAATATCTCCACTTATTTTTTGAGTTGGTTTTTTAGTTTTTATATCTACAAGACCACTTAATGTTCCAAAATTTTCAACATCAAACGGACCTTCTTTAATCTCTAGTGTTTCAATATTGTTAGTAAGTACATGTGAGATTGGTGGATCCATGCGATTTACACATCCACCATATACTTTTGTACCGTCTATTATGATATTAATATTGTCTCTTTTTTGTCCACGAAGCAAAATATCATTTGCAATACCACTTCTTCTTATTAAATTTATTGAAGGTACATTTTTTTGAAGTACATCAGAGAGATCTGCAGATTTTATCTCTTTTGCACTAACATCCTTGATAATTTGTGAATTTATCCTCTCTTTCACTATAACTCTCTCTAAATCAGCACTTTGTACATAACTTATAGTACAAAGCGATAAAAATATCACTCTTTTTTTCATCTCAATTACTCCTAAAAAATATTTTTAGGAAGTCTAATATGTAAGTGTTAATTATCTGTTAAATTTTAATCCAAAATTTTGAACATTGTTAAAATTGTCTTTTGAAACATATTTCCATTATCATCACTTATCATAAAATATATATTATCTCTATAGTGAGAAATTCCCTCAAAATTATCCAAGCTCCAACCATCTAAGCTTTTAAAAACTGCTAAATTTTTTGATCTACATACACCATCTTTTTTATCTTCCAAATAGACTTTTTTCAGTGTGATATCAAAACTAAAATTTTGAATACTAATAGAGCGTTGCAAAACTAAAATATTTCCATCATGCATACTCTCAAACCCAGTAACACCATTGTCATAAAAATCTTTTTTAAATTTACAAACTTCACCATCAGAGTTATAAACACCATGATAACCCATCTTTTGACCTCTTAAAGGAAACTCAGATGCAGTTAAAATTCCATATTTTTTATGATATGTTAGAGCTTCTAGAGCGGAGTTTTTTCCTTGGTAGTTTCTTATATTTTTTAACTTTTCTGGCAAGTTTAAGTCTATATTTTTTATACTCTTTTCTCTGCCTTTTGTATTAAAAATTAAAACTTTTGGATAAAGCTCATAAGAGATAAGAAGTGATTTTTTATCTCCATCATCTACTAAAACCATACCCTCTGAATCACTTTTTTGTTTAAAGAATTTCTTTCCATTTTTATCTTTAAATCTATATCCACTAACTGGTTTTAAATTAGTAATTTTACCATTTTTAGTAACAACTCGCAAGGAAAAAAGTCTTCCTCTATCACTAATCGCATACAATATATCACGATTTTTATCGTATGAGATTGCAGAAATTCCATAAAACTTTTCACCATCAATTTTATCTATCTCTACTATTTTGCTATCCAAAATTTTTATATCCATAAACCTCTTGTCAATAAAATCCAAAGGAGAGATTTTATGTTCTTTAAGTGCAAAAACAAAAGATATTAAAAAGGCAGATATTAAAACTACTCTCATTTAATAATTTCTTTAACAACCTTTGAACAAATAGCCAAACCAAAAGAGCCAGTGACTCCAACAAAACTTCCAAGATCTGTACATTTTGCCTCTTCAGGAGAAAATGCAACTTCAAAATCTCCTTTGAAGCCACTCTTTTTAAGCTCATATCTAAACTTCTTTGCTAAAGCATCTCCTCTAGTTTTCCAAATAGATGCAATCTCAATCTTTGTAGGGTCTAACTTTTTAGCACCTCCAGTTGAACTAATAAGCTTATGATGCACCTTATGTGCTAAAGCTACTTTTGAAGGCATATCATCTATAGCATCTATAACCAAGTCATAAGGGGCAAAATCAAACTCTTCACACCAACTCTTGCTAACTTTCTCTCTAATAGCTTTAACTGTGGGATAGAGTGTTTTTAAATGATCCACTTTTACAGCATCTACTGCTTCACTTCCAATTTGTCTATTTTGGTTTGTAACATCAAAAGTATCAAAATCTACAATAGTGATATCTTGAAGCCCACTTCTAAAAAGACAATCAAGACAAAACCCCCCTACTCCACCAACACCAAGAAGAAGAACTTTTGCATTTTGCAACTTACTAAAATCATCTCCAAAAAGAATTTTAGATCTTGTAAATCTCATATCCACTCCTGTAGTTTTTCTATATCATCATAGGAAGTAAGATCTAGATGCACAGGTGTGATAGATACAAACCCATCTTCAATAGCAGATAAATCACATAACTCTCCATCCTCACTTCTCTCCCAATCAATCCCAGGAAGACCAATCCAGTAATACTCTTCTCCTCTTGGATTTCTATGAAGATGTGCAGAGTTTGCATAGACTCTATATCCTGCTTTTGTAATTTTATAACCTTTAAACTCTGATTTTTTAATAGGTGGCACATTTATATTTAAAAGTTTTCGTCTCCCTAATGGAAATGAACCTTTAAGAATTTTTATAGCTAACTCTTTAGCAACCTCTGCTGCTAATTCATATCCATAATCAAAAATATTTTGACACTTATCTCTACAAACTTGCGAAATAGCGATAGAAGGCACTCCCAAA
Source organism: Campylobacterales bacterium (assembly GCA_027068765.1). Classification (GTDB taxonomy): domain Bacteria; phylum Campylobacterota; class Campylobacteria; order Campylobacterales; family QNZT01; genus SZUA-1433. Next base: position 60,613 of record JAMOMC010000173.1, on the reverse strand, counting down.
AGCACTCCCTCCATAGCACCAGCAACTGTACCACTATAAGTTATATCTTCTCCTAAGTTTGAACCACGATTTATACCACTAACAATCAAATCTGGCTTTTTATCATCTTCAAAATAAGCATTTAAAGCCAAAAAAATACAGTCTGTTGGAGTACCATCATCAAGTTTATAAAAATCATCATCAACCTCTACAAATCGCATAGGTCGAGTTAAAGTAAGAGAGTGTGCACAAGCTGATTTTTCTGTTGCTGGTGCTGTAACTATCACTCTTGCTACTGTTTTTAGAGCTTTTATGAGAGCTTTTAAACCCTCACTATCATATCCGTCATCATTTGTAATGAGTATTGTTTTATCTTTTATCATTTTTATATTATATACAAAGATTATAAAATTCTCTTATCTTTTATTTGGTAATATATATTTTACAAAACAAAAGGAAGTATTATAAAAAAAATTATAACATTCACACTTTTTTTCATAACTATTCAAGCTTATGCCAACTCCATAACTTTAGAAAAAAGCTGGAATTTAACAGGTTTAAATAGCAATCTAACTCTAAATGAGCTAAGAGATAAATTGGGAGAGAGTAACCTTCTTGCAATTAGAGGAGCTGGTAAAACTTACAAAAGAGACAACCCTGATTTTTTAAATAGCTTTAGGGTTTTTGAGGAAACTAAGGGATATTGGGTAAAACTTAGAGAACAAGCATCGTTAGAGTATTTACCAGTTAAAAACCGTGATAAAACCATTCCACTACATGTAGGATGGAACTTAATTGACCCTATAAATGAGCTTACAATTCTAGAGATTAAAAGCCAATTAAACCAAACTTTAGAGGAAATTAGAGGAGCTGGAGAAGTTTATAAAAAAGATAATCCTCCATATATAAATAGCTTTGAAAAATTTCAAGAACCACATGGATACTGGATTAGAGTTAATAGAGGTGGAGTTTTAAACTTTGGGCTAGATACTTGGTACAAACCAAATATAAATACATCTTGGCAAATACAACTAAGAGGCGAAATAAACCCAAATTACGATGTAAAACTATATAATATCGATCTTTTTAATGCAAGCACATCCAAAATTCAATCTCTAAAAGATAGTGGGAAAAGAGTAATTTGCTACTTTAGTGCAGGTAGTTTTGAGAGTTGGAGAGAAGATGCTAACGATTTTCCTATTTCAACTCTTGGAGAAGATATGAAAAATTGGGATGAAAAATGGATAGATATAAGAGATGAGAGATTAAAACCGATTATGTTAACTCGTTTAGATTTAGCAAAACAAAAAGGTTGTGATGGAGTAGAAATTGATAATGTAAATGGCTATACAAACCACACTGGATTTAATCTAACTTATGATGACCAAATCATTTACAATAAATTTTTAGCCTCAAATGCTCACCAAAGAGGACTAAGCATAGGGCTTAAAAACGATTTAGAACAGATTAAAGAGTTAGAGCCATTTTTTGATTTTTCTGTAAATGAAGAGTGTTTTGAGTATATGGAGTGTGATAAATTGCAACCATTTATAGATGCAGGCAAACCTGTCTTTAATATAGAGTATGATTTAAGCTTAGGAAAAGACAATATCTGTAAATCTGCAAAAAAAAGAGGATTCCAAACACTCATCTTACCGATAAAACTCGATGATAGTTTTCGTATAGTTTGTGAGTAGTTAAAACTCAAAACCTCCACTATCACCTTTGTTCATACTTTGATAAACAGCATTTATGTAAGTTTTTCTAATCTCACATCCTATTATCTTTTCACATTTTAGACAAGAGTCTATTTTATGCTCATTTTGGCACTTTTTTACAATCTCTATCTGCTGCTTTAATCTCTCTTGATAAAGCTCAGTTGACATAAGCACTCTTTACTTTTTTTATCTCTTCATTTGAGCCAAAAAAGCAAGGAGTGGTATCGTGAATATGTAAGGGAGTTAAATCCAACAACCGCCTTTCTCCATCAATCGCCTCTCCTCCAGCTAACTCAAAAATTTGGGCAAATGGGAACACTTCAAATGTCATTCTTAGTTTCCCTTTTTCATTGTCGCTTGTTGCTGGATATGAAAAAAGACCTCCACCTTTTAATAAAATTTGATGCAAATCAGGAACCATTCCACCTGAATATCTTAATCTATATCCATCTAAAAATATATCTTCAATTAGTTTTTTATGGTGTGGATGCCAGCAATTTTGAGTGCCTCCTGGTGAGTTTAACTTACCTTTTTGATTTAAATTTATAACTTGTATAAAATTAAATTTATCATTAGAGTCTAGTCGATATAATTGAACTTCACCATCATATCCAATCACAAGCTCAACTCTAGGACCATAAACAACATAGACAGATGCTTTGAGATTTTTACCACTATAATCGTCCTCATAAATTCCAAAGATAGAGCCAACACTTAAATTTACATCTACAAGACTTGAACCATCTAGTGGGTCATAACCGATTAAATACTTTCCATCTTCATGTATCTTTTCGATATGCTCTTTCTCTTCACTTGCCAACTCTTTTACAGATGCAATTTGTGAAAGCTCCTCTTCTATGATTAAGTCACTTTTGATGTCTAGTTTTAGCTGTACATCTCCTGTTGTGTTTTGATTTTGTGAGTATCCTGTATCATCATTTTCAATCGCATATCTAATTCTAATTGCTGATTTTTTAATCGCTTCAAAAATCTCTTTCATTCAATATCCTTTGTCTCTTTGGCATTAATTTTTATCCACTCTATGATATTTTGAGTGTTGTTTAAATCTAATATATCTATGTTTTTTGGTATATTATATCTATGTATATCGACACTTTTATCAACTGCTATTGCATTTGAGCTTTCAAAATAACTCTCATCTATAGAGTCTCTAAATATCGCAATTCTTGGAAGTGGAAGAGTTTTTAATCCCTCAACTAAAAGTATATCAAACTCACTAAGCATCTGTATAATCTCTTTAAGTGAGCGAGTATGTTTTGAAAAGTATGTTGTTCTTGTGGGTGAGAGTACAACAGTTTCCGCTCCTGTTTGTGAAAACTTATAACTATCCTTCCCTTCTACATCAAATGAAGCTTTATCTTTTGGGTCATTTTTAATGATGGCAACTTTATACTCTTTTATAAGGGTTTTGGATATCTTCTCTATGAGTGTAGTTTTTCCACTGCCTGAGGGTCCTGTAAATGCTATGGCAACTTTTTTCATATCTCATTGTAACAAAAACTAAATTAGTTTTGTGTAAAATACCCTCTAAAGGAAATTTATATGAAAAAAAGAGTTTTTATATTTTTAAGTGTGTTACTATTTTTAACAGCATGTTCTAAAAAGTCCCAGTTTTTTTCTACAGATGCAAAAGAGTTAAGTGCTGTAATGCATACAAAAAAAGGGCAACTTTATAGCTCATTACAGATAAAAGCTTCAATTACTGCTACTTATTTGAATGCAGCTACAAAAGAGTTTAGAAAAGATCCAAATGAGATATTTTTGATTAGTGTATTTATAGATAATGACTCAAACACAAAAAAGAGTGGTCTCTTTAATGAATCATATACTTTAACTTTAAATGGCAAAAAAGCGATAAATATAAAAAAGTTAAAATATGAAGATGATTTGATTAAAATAGCTCCAATTAGAAATCAATGGTCTTCTTATTATCTGGTAAAATTTGAAAAAGACAGCAGTGAAAAATTAAAGTTAGAGTATAAAAATGAGGATTATGGAGTTACTGTTTTAGAGTATTCAAAAGAGTTTTTATAGTTATAAGTTACAAAAAAGAACTATATTCACTACTACTTTTCACTTGTATATCTGGTGATACAAACCCTTTATCATTGGTAAGTATCATATCTACATCAACCTTTTTTGCGCAGATATATTGCATAGCATCTTCATAGTCTTTAAAAGGTGTTTTTGCATCTTCACATAATAAAACTGTATTTTTTACATCAGCAATCTCTATGGAAATTAATTCACATAATTTAGATATCTCCTTAATAGCTTCAATTGCCTCTAAAAATGTAGCTTTTTTCTGACTTCTAAGCAGATAAAATGTTGTTGTCAATGTATCTGAATTGATATATAACAATATACCTCTCTCTAACAGCATCTGAACTGATTTTAAAGAAACCTGTGAATATGGTCTATTTTTATCAAAAAGATCTACAATGATATTTACGTCTAAAAGAACTTTATTTACCATATTTTTCCAATAGATGAGCTCTTCGTGCTTCTTTGACATCAATATTGCCAATCTTACCAGTCAATGAACCAGCTAATTTACCTAATATAGCCAATTTATTTTTAATACTTATTTTTTTATACTTCTCTTCTATCGCCTCTTGGGTCACTTGTGTTTGAGTTTTCCCCTCTGCTTTTGCTATCTCTTCAAGGTGTTTTGCTACATTGTCATCAAAGTGAAAGTTTTTACGTATAGTCATAACATATCCTTTTTATGTCTAATTTTTGACATATTATAACATAATTATAAGAAGTTAGCAAATCTTATCTATCACAAGTTGTTACTATTTTTATTGATGCTTTTGAAGAAGTTTAGTATTCAAAAGAGTTTTTATAGTTATATCTACTCCCAAGTCTTGAGCATATATGATATAGTTTGCTAAAACTTTTTTTCCATACTCTCTAGCTTGTGAGTTTGGAACCATTTCCAGACTCATAAATGGCTCAAAAACTCCCTCTTTAAAATAGCCTTTTTGTAAAATTTTTCTTTTTGTAAAGCCTATGCCTCCATTGTAAGCATAAGCTACAAATAGTGGGTGAGAGAGATTTTTTTCTAAAAAATCAAGATGAATATTTGCAAATTTATATGAGATTTTTGGATTAAACATATCTTTATATTTGAACTCTTTAAAATCATTTTTTTTAGCGATATCTTTAGCAAGAAAAGGCATAAACTGCATAACACCCAAAGCATATGAATAAGATACAGCAGTTGGGATAAATTTACTCTCTTGTCTTGCAATTGCTAAAATTAGTGCAATTCTCTCTTTTTTAAGATCTTTTAACTCATCAAAATAAGGTTTAAAAAAGTAGTGTTCATTTAGAGAATATTTATAGATTAAAGTAGCTACATGAGGCTCACTATCTTTTGAATTTAATTTTAATGCTTCTTGTTTTCTCATCTGATATGAGTTGAATTTTTTTGATTTAAAACTGCTTTTGACATCTATCCATGCAAAAGGTTTAGTTACATCAAAAGGTGCTTTTTTATTTTTTGGTAAAATCTCTTTTAGTATACCTTTGGTTTTAACTCCTAATGTTTCATTTGCCCAAAGTGTGTAGATATTTATATCTTTACTTTTTGTCAAGTTACTAAGATAGAGGGTATCTTTAGTTATAAGATATAGCCAAAAGAGTGCTTTATCCGCATCTTTTTGCCCTTTTGCTTTTTTCTTTGAGAGTTTTAAATACCAAAATGCATCTTTATTTTTTTTATGTTTTATAGCATTTAATGCCAATAAAAAGTTTGCATCTGCTGATAGATTTGAGCTATCAAATTTTAAGATACTCTTTTGAAGTTTTGTAAGTTTTGGATCTCTTATGATTTTTATAATCATTTGGCTAAAACTCTTCTCATTTGCCAGTAAATTTAGTCTAGATGCAGGCAGAGGGTAATTAAAATACTCTTGACGAAATTTCCCGCCAACTGAATTAAATGTGTTTATCAAAACTTTATCATCTGCACTTAAGAGGACTTTGAAACTTTTTGAAGCTATTAATAGGTATTTTTGTGCTAATTTTGGATATTGGTTTTTAATAGAGCTTGCAATCTCTACCAATGTAGCAGGAGATAAAAAGGTTGCTTTATATGCACTAAGTCCCAAAGCTATACAGTCAACACTTTTTCCTTTAAAATATTTTGCTTCAAGTTTTATGCAGTATTTCACCCTTGTGAAGCTAAAATCATCAACTTTATCTACAAATTTGTAAAATAACTTGTAGTTCATGTTGTGTACATCACCAATAAGCTCTCTTGCATCTTGAGGTTTTATATCAAGGTCTAAAAACCTAGAAATATAAAAATCTTTCATAAAACTTCTAGGTTTATCTTTAAAAAATTCTAGTGTAAGCTCTTTTGTGTGAGAAGTTGTTGCTAAGATACCCATAAAGAGCAACAAAGTGATTGCTCTTTTGAACATCTGCTAAAATATATTTTTTAAAAGTTGTTGTAAGAATATAATCGCAAATATAACGATAATTGGTGATAAGTCTATACCACTCACAGTTGTTGGGATATATCGTTTTATAAAAGCATAAACTGGTTCAGTTAATCTTTTTAGTATCTGAACAACTGGATTTGAAGGGTCAGGGTTTACCCAAGTGATAAGGGCTGAGATAATAACAACCCATTTAAATAGCTCCAATACACCAACAAGTGTAAAAATAACTGCATCTATCATTTTATAATTTCTCCTAAATAGTTTTTAATATGTGGATATATTTCACTCAATTCTGGTCCACTCTCATAACCTGTTAAAATAACTCTAAGTGGTTTAAAAAACTTTTTGCCTTTTAATCCGCTTTTTTCTCCAAGATATGCTTTAAACTTATCAAACTCTTTAAAATAAGGCATATCTTTTGCAAGAGATTTGAGTATTTCAAACTCCTCTTTAAACTCCATACCTACTTTGCTAGAAAATATTTTATCAATTCTAACTTTTATTTCATTAATTGTGCTACCTTCTTGGAGATAAATTTTGCCAAGTTCTCCTATATCTTTGCTAGAGTATCCTAAAAACTTTGATAACTCTAAAGGATCTAGCATCTTTATATGTTCACGATTTAACTGTTTTAGTTTTGTCATATCAAACTTTGCAGGAGATTTGGAAATTTTTTTAATATCAAACCAATCTATAGACTCTTTTAAAGTAAAAAGCTCAGTTGGGGTTTTATTTCCAATTAATATAAGATAATTTACAATTGCATCTGGTAAAAAACCCTCTTCAAGTAACCATTTAACACTTGAAGCTTTGTCTCGTTTACTCATCTTCTTTCCATTTTCATTTAAGATAATAGGTAGATGAGCATACTCTATCTTTTCATTATAACCTAAGTATTTTCGGATGAGTTCTTGTTTTGGAGTATTTGATAAGTGATCTTCACCTCTTATAATAGTTTTAATATTGTGTAACATATCATCAACCGCACAAGCAAAATTGTAAGTTGGTGTTTTATCAACCCTTAAAATTACAAAATCATCTATATCTTTAGGCAAAAACTCCATCTCACCTTTTATAAAATCTGTAAATTTTATCTTAAAATCTGGCTCTTTTACTCTTATAACAAATGGATTTTCATTCTCCATAACTTCATTGTCACTAAGTTTTTTGCAAACTCCATCATACCTATAAGCTCTTTTGCTATTTTTTGCATTCTCTCTTTTTTTATCTATTGTCTCAGATGTACAAAAACAAGAAAATGCATTTGCATCCATTAATAATTTAGAGCCTAATTGTCTATGAAATTTTAAACTTTCACTCTGATAATGAACTTCATCATAGGAGATATGAAAAAGATTTAAAATTTCAAGTATCTCTTGATCTTTTCCTTCGATATTTCTCTCTTTATCTGTATCTTCAATTCTAATAATAAATTTTTCACTTGATTGTTTTGCACAGATGTAGTTAAAAAGTGCGACTCGAAGGTTTCCTATGTGCATATCACCAGTGGGAGAGGGTGCAAAACGATACATAAAGCTCCTTATCTTATTTTGATAAAAAGATAATACTCAAAAACTCTTTAATTACTCAAACATTTCAGAAAACATCGTTCTAGCAAAATTTTTAAGTTTAGAATTTTTATAAGACACGGCAACTTCCACAGCACGACCTGCATTAATCTTTCCATAACCCCAGTATACATTATGTCCATTCTCATCATATGAATAGTTTCCAAGCTTTGAAGATGTATTTTTTAAGATTTTATAAATATTTGTTCTTGTTAGAGTTGGATTTGCAGCTAACATAAGTGCTATGGTTCCCGAGACTAGCGGGGCAGCTCCTGATGTTCCTACAAAATTATAGTTAAAATCACTACCATTATAACCTTTTGCACCTGTCGCATCTATTGTAAATAGTCCACTTTTACTAGAGCCTCCTGGTGCTGTAAAATCTACACTTCTTCCATAGTTAGAGTAATTGGCTATAAGATTTTTTTCAGTTGATGCTGCTATAGAAAATACATAAGGTGATTCAGACTCATCGTGAATATTTGTTGCATCTAAATTTTGATTCTCATTTCCAGAAGCAAATACAAGAATAATCCCTTTTCCATCTCTCCCTTTTGTAGCTAATTCTCGAAAGATATTGCTGTATGCATCTAATTGTGCATATGTTCCCCAACTATTGTTGATAATACTAACACCCTCACTCATAAGCCATGTAAATGCTTCAATATCTTTTGAGACACTATCATTTGAGTATCTAACAGCATATAAGCTAATCTCAGGAGCAATTCCAACACCACCTCTATGATTCTCTTTTGCAGCTAATATACCAGCAACTGCCGTGCCATGCCAACTATTTTCATTCACGGAGTATGGTAGATTTCTTCCATCATCATTAAAGTTTGCAAATGCATATACATTTTCTCTAAGTTCTACATGATCTATATCAATTCCCTCATCATATACAGCAACTTTTACACCTTTACCTTTTGTATGTTTCCAAGCAGGCACAACATTGACACCAGCATCGTTATAATGAAACTCATCTTGTAAATGCCATAAAAGATCAGCATGAGGGTCGCTTGTGATTGCTCTTACTTTTTTAGCTCTTACAAAGTCAGGATGAGAAAACTCTATCCCCTCCTCCTCATAAATTTCATTTGCTTTTTGTAAAGTTAGTTTTGAGTTTTCTACTTGATATAGGTACATAGAGTTAGTTAAAACTTTGATAAATTTTAACTCATAAAAGTTCTCTATCTTATTTTTAACACTTAAATCACTGTATGAAACTATCAATTTATTTGTAATTTTTAAAGTACTTCCAAGCTCATTTTGAACTAAGGTAGTGTCACTTCCAAGAGCTTTAGATGTTTTTAATGTTTTGATATAGTGTTTTTTCCCACCAGAGTAGTAAAAATCAGCAAAAAGGGATAAGTTTATAGCAAATAGTAGTACAGCAATTTTCTTTATCACATAAAATCCTTATATATTTTAAACTGTGCGATAGTATACAATAAAAAAGCAATTTTTTGGATACTTTTTTTATTTTTAGTTTTAATATATTTTCATCTGTTTAAATTAAAATTTTTAGTTTTTAATATATTTAATTTTTAATATATTTAATTCTATATATTTACTATTATAGCAAAATCTAAAAAACTAAAAATTTGTGCTAATATAGAGAAACAGAAATTTAAAAGGTTAAAAATTATGAAATTAAAAGTTGTAGTTTTACTTATCATAGCATTTACATTTTCAGGCTGTATAATTGGAACAGTTGCTTCACTTCCATTTAAAGCAGTAGGAGCGGTTACAAATGTTGTAGCACCTTCTGCTGTTGGAGATACAATTTCTGGTGTTGGTGATGTAGTTGATGCTGCTATACCTTTTTAAATTTTAAAGGAGCTATCATAAAAGAGTTACTTTTAAAAATCATAAAAGGAATCCAAAAAAGAGATATTTTAGACTCTGATATGGAACTTATTGAACTTCTGCTCAGATTAAAAGCTATAAAAGAGAGTGAGGGTATTTATAAACTTGATTCAAAGTACCGTTTTGGAACTTTAGATATATCAAGAAGTGGTAGTGGATATCTAAATGATTTTAGCTCACAAGAGGCAAAAGATTTGATTATAGAGTCATCTGATTTAGCTACAGCTAGCAAAGGTGACACAGTTTTAGCAAAGAGAATTTTTAAAAAAGGTGGACGGGGAAGAGCTAAAATTATTGAAATTTTAAAAAAAGAATTTGAGAGCATTGTCGTTTTTACAAAAATGGTAGAGAACCAAATACTTGGTTTTAATATAAAAACACAGCTACCTGTAACTTTAGCTGCTTCACAAAAATACCTAAAAGAGCTCCCTCTTGGTACAGTTTTTAAGATAGACAACAATAGTGGCATTATTGTAGATGTTTTAGGAGTTTTAGATGATCCAAAAGTTGATGAAAAAATCTCACTTGCAATTTATAATAAAAAAGAATTTTTCTCTCCACAAGCAGAGTTAGAGGCTTCAAGTTTTGGTGATAATGTAGATAAAAGTCTCTATCCAAATAGAGTTGATTTAACCAATTTACCATTTTGCACAATCGACCCACCAACTGCAAAAGATTTTGATGATGCTATATATTTTGATAAAAAACACTCTATTTTATATGTGGCAATTGCTGATGTAAGTGAATACATAAAAGAGGATACTGCTATCGACAAAGAGGCGCGAGAGAGAGGATTTTCTATCTACTTTCCTCATAAAAGCATCCCTATGCTTCCAAGAGCTCTTAGTGAAAATATATGTTCACTAAAACCTAAAGTTGATAGGCTCGCTTTTGTATATAAAATGAGTATTGATAAAAAAGAGGCTAAAGTTATAAAAGAGGAGATAATTGAAGCTATAATCCACTCTAAAAGAAGATATACATATGATAAAATTGATCTATTTTTAGCTGGTGATTTTGCTGATAAAGATAGTGTGGATGATACAATTTTAGAGTATTTGCTCCCATTAAACAAGCTTTTAGGTGCATTTAGAGCTAAAAGATTAGAAAATGGGTGTGAGTTTCGCTCATCTGATTTTACAATGAGCTTAGATGAAAATCAAAATTTAATAGATATAAAAGAAGAGTTAGAGACTCCTTCTCACAGCTTAATCGAAGATGCAATGCTTTTAGCAAATAAAGCAGCGGCTCATTCGTTTGAAAGAGGTATATTTAGAGTCCATGATGAGCCATCCTTAGAGAGAATAGAAGAGATGATGGATGATTTAGAGGTTATTGGTATCTATGCTGAGATAAAAGATAATATTTATGAGACGATAAAAGAGCTTCAAAAAAGTGCAGATGCAAAAGATTTAAGGCAAGAGGTTGACAAATTAATTATTAGGGCTCAAAAACAAGCAGTTTACTCTAGCGAAAATCGTAGGCATTTTGGTTTAGGGTTTGAGCATTATACTCATTTTACCTCTCCTATTAGGAGATACAGTGATTTGATTGTTCATAGGCTTTTAAAAGCTATTAAAAATGAAGATAAAAAATTACAAAATTATATCTTAAAAAGTATCGATATAGTGGCAAGTCGTGTGAGTGAGTTAGAACGTGAAAGTGCTAAAGTGGCTTGGGATTATGAAGATAGAAAGTATGCAAGATGGGCAAAAGAGCATATTGGTGATGAGATTTTGGCTGTTGTGGTAGATAGTGATAAAATGATTGCTAAGTTTAGTGAAGGTGTTATGATGGGTGCTAGAGTCTTTTTAATAGATAGTGATGTGAAACTTTTTGGAGAAGTTAAGGTAAAGATTTTAGAATCACACATCACCTCTGCAAGGATTATAGGAACTATTGTAGAGTTAGAAGTTAAAAATGTATAAAAATCATTTAGATTTAGCAATAAAAAATAAAAACATACCAAAGTCACTTCTTCTTTATGGTGAGGAGTTTTTTACAAGCTCATACATCAAAGAGATTCTTCCACTTTTAGGAGAGAGTGATAATGTTTTGTCATTTTATTTTGATGAATACAATTTCACCTCTGCTAAAAATTTCATATCTCAACCCTCTTTATTTGGAGATGTAAGTATTTTACATATAAGAAGTGAGAAAAAAATTCCAAAAAAAGAGCTTGATGTTTTTGCATCACTTTGTCATAAAACTTCTACAAGCTATTTTTTGCTTCAATTTGATGGAGATGATTTAGTTGGAAAAGATATTGCAAAGAGTTTTACCAAGAAAAATTCAGCTGATTTTGTGAGATTTTTTAAACCACAGATGCAAGAAGCAACATCATATTTGCAAAAAAAATCAAGAGAATTATCTTTAGATATTGACAATTATGCACTTGGGCATCTGTTTTCATTGCAAAATGAAAATCTAGCTTTGAGTATGAATGAACTCTCAAAACTATCAATTTTAGATAAAAAAATCTATGCATCTGATATAGACAATTTAGTTTATGGGATGGGTGAGGTTAATATGGATGAGTTTATAAATAGAGTCTTAAATCTTGAAGATATAAAAGATGAACTTCAAAAGGTTTTAGACTCAGGAAGTTTTGATGAAGTAAAAATCATATCTTCTCTTCAAACTTATATAGTACAACTTTTTATGTTTAACATCTATATAAAAACCCATGGACAACCAAATGTTTTAGAGATTTTAGGTTTTCCACTCCCTCCAAAATTAGCTAACCAAAGAGCTTCACAATCTATAAAAATCAACCTAGCAACTTATCAAAAACTTTTAAAACATCTTTTAGATAGTGAGAGAGCTTTAAAAAAAATGCCAAATATAGATAAAAACTCTTATACATTTTCCGCTTTAATTAAGTTTCAAAGTTATCTTTAAGGAGCTGTTTGTGAAAAAATTAATCTTAATCATCTTAATGTTCTTATATTCAAATATACATGCTAAAGATAAATCTGAGAATTTTTCATTAGTTATAAGTGGAGGAATTAGTCTTGGGGCTTATGAAGCTGGTTATAACTGGGCTTTATTAAAATATATGACTCATTTAAAACACAACTCTAAAACAAGTATAGATATGAAGTCCATAGCAGGAGCTTCAGCTGGAGCTATAAATGCACTTATGTCATCTATGGCATGGTGTAGAAAAAAAGAGGCTTTAGATATAAACAATACTATTGAAGACAATCTCTTTTACCATATGTGGACTGAAGTTGATTTTGAGGATCTGTTTATAGATAAATTTGGTGTTGTAGATATAAATAATACAACATCTCTATTTTCTCGTATAAAAATTGAGGAACAAGCTAATAAAATTATGAATGAGCTTAATTTACCACTTTATGATAAAAAGTGTGAAGTTCCATTTGGTTTTTCGGTAACTAGAGTTTTACCTATGAGGGTAAATATAAACGGTATTAAAATTGACAATAAGCTTTTTCAAATACCTCTAAAACTTGTAGTTGATAAAAATTCTAATGCATCTATAGTTAATAACTATGATGTTAAAAGAGATAATATTATCCATCTTTCAAAAAATTCAAATCCAAGTGATGAATCAATAAAAAAAGCCATGTATGCTTCAAGTGCTTTTCCCATTGCATTTGAGCAAGTAGAACTTGACTATATCTACAAAGGTCAAAAACAAAGAGCTAGATTTTTAGATGGTGGAGTTTTTAATAATGTTCCACTCGATTTGGCTATAAAACTTGCAAAAGATGACAGTAGTGATTATATCTTTATGGATCCTAAAAACCTTAGACTTGGGCTTTTTAGGAAAAGTAGAGAGTTAGAGTTAGAACCAAAAACAAGCCCAATCAACAGTGCAATTGAACTTTTATTAGATATCTTTTCAGCATCTGAATCTAGTGTTCTTTATACTACACTCTCTGAAAATTTTGTAGATACAAATAGAAATATATACCTCTCAGATAGGTACTTTCCAATTACAGGTATGATGCTTGGGCATTTTGGAGCATTTTTGGATTTTGGATTTAGAGAGTATGACTATTATGTTGGTGTTTATGATGCCATTATAAACAGTGCTAGATATGCTTGCAAAGGTAGAGATAAAGAGTGTTTTGTTCGTGCTAAAGTTTATATTTTTGATATTTTGACAAAAGAGTCTGAAAAGTCTAAAGGTTTTTTAAATTTTCTACATTATGAAGAGTTTGGAGAGTTTTTAGTTAAAGATGAGTTTGAAGTCAATAACAATTTAAAAAAGATATATGATTCAATAAAAAATATTCCAAATAACAATATGAGGGATTTTCATACATTTATAAATAACTTGAATAAAAACTCATATGTAGCACAAAACAGTTATCTTCGTCATGCATTAAAATACCCAGATGAGTGGCATAGACAATCTTTAGCATCTATTGTCCATAGAATTGTAACCTTAGAGAGAAAAAATTCAACAAATCTTTCAAAAACCATATCACAAGTTGCAGCTTATACAGCAGGTTCATTTTATCGCCAAAAAAATGGATATGTCTATAACCCTATCTCAGCACCATTAGATATTGATAAATTATGGATAAAATATCTCCCTTATGAGTTGGCACTTAGTAAAAATATTATCTCACTTGGATATGAAAACTACTACTATTTTGATAACAACTCTTTTTTACTGCCAACGGCAATAGAGCTAAAACCATCATTTTCATTTGAACTTTATGATAAAAAAAATCAGACAAACTTTATGAGAGTTGATTTAAATTTAAACTTTGAAGTAAAAAAAGATCTTCTTGGTTTTGGATTTGGGGCATCTGCATACAGAGATTTTGACAATAAAATTGATAAAGATATAGATTTTGGACCAAATTTTTATATAGATTTTTTAAATATGGTTAGAATTACAGCTACAAAAAGAGATGATTATAGTGGACAAGATTGGTATATTTATGCTGGAATAAATGATATTCCTAGTTTTGTATATTGGATGTTTATGGACTGATTAAATATAAAAGAAAAAAAATGTAACCATGCTTCACTTTTTGTTTTTTTTATAGTATAATCTAGCAAAAATTCGATAATTCTTTATTGTAGGATTAAAAAAATGGCGATATAGTTTATATAGATATAAAATAAAGGTTTAACAATGAAAAAAGATATTTCAATCGCACTATTGACATTAGCACTATTAACAGGTTGTGGTGGTGGAGATAAAACAGATGACAACGAAGATATCATAAATACTCCTGATCAAAAAGATAACCCCACAACAACAACTTCTATAAGCGATAAGGGAAAAACAGACGGTAAATATAGTCTTTGGGACTATATGACACCTCAAAATAATGGAATAAACAGTTTTATTGAGACAAAAGGTGATGAGACAAGCGAATATACAACTACCTATTCAATTAGTGAAAATGAAGTTACAGAGGTATCAGATTATGCACAAAATGAGAAGACAGTTTATAAAAAGAAAAAAGATAGAGTTACAGTTGAATTTTTAAAAGATGGTGAATTTAATGGCTCTTACGATTTACACTTAACAGCGGATATTGATGGTGATGTAACTATTTTAACTTCAACTTGCAAATTAACAAACCATTTTAACAGTAAAATAATAAATACTAAAGAGTTTTTAGATGTTATAGAGATAAAATGTAATGATAAGCCTGGATATTATCAAAAAAATATTGGTGAGATTGCCCAAACAGAGGTAGTAGACGCAAAAGGAGTAAGTAGTTTAAGAGTCTTGACTAATTAAACTCTTTTTTAAAAGGGATAGGTTCCTTAGTAGTATCGTAATTTTTTAAAATAATATAATCTTGCATCTTCTTAATCCTCTTATTAAAAGGGGGATGAGTTTCTAAAAAAGAGCTCATCTCATCCCCTTTATCTAAACGAGAAAAAAGAGAAGATGCATCACTTACACTTCCATATGAACAATCCATAACATCAAGAGCAAACATATCAGATTTCAATTCAGCGGATTGTGAATATCTTATTTTTGAAAGATTTAGAGTTGTATCCAAAATTTTACCATATCCATCTCCTAAACTTAAACTTATAAGTGAAAACAAAACGGAAGAACCAAGAGTTTTAAGATGGTCACGATTTTTAAAATGTCCCATCTCATGACCTAAAATTGCTACTAATTCATTTTGATTTTGAAGCTCTTTTAACATCTCTGTTGTGATATAAATACTCCCTCCTGGAAGGGCATAAGCATTTGGAGTATCTTGGTCTATAATATAAGTTTTTATATCATAAGCCAAATTTGCACATTTAGAAATTTTCTCTGTGATCTCATCAAGATACTCATCACTTTTAATCTCTCCAATCTCCATATCAAAAGAGATAAATTGTACTAATTTTTTCTCATATTTTGGAGATAAATTATCGATAACGATATGCAATACAAAAGTTAAAACCATATAAGAGAGAAATGCTAAAATAGCTAAAGAAAAAAAAAGTTTCACAGACTGTAAAAGAAAACTCTCTTTTTGAATATTTACACTATCATCAGGGAGTTTTGGCTTATACATTATCTATAAATTGCTGTACCATAAACTAAAACTTCTACCGCACCTACACTTTTTGTATTTTTTGTAATAGAGCTTGTCTCAATTTTTAGATTTATAATCTCACTAGCCCCTTTAGCATCTTCTTTTAATCTTAAAATCGCCTCTCTTCTTGCACGGTCTAAAAGAGTCTCATATGAAGAGATATTTCCTCCAAAAAAGTTGATTAAATATGCTAAAAACTTTTTAAAATAATCAATCGAAATAACCACATTTCCACTCACAAGACGAGTAGATTTTATATCAAGAATATTTAATGGTTTTTTAAGTGCAATAGTTGGCAAGGTTTTAAAAAACTCCTCGCCCTCTCTTATCTTTTTATAATGTCTTTTTTCTAAAATAGTCCCTGATATATAACCAACAATTAAAAGTATTAAAAAAAGTAAAATTTCATAAATCATCTAATTATCACAGCCGTACCATAAACATAAAGCTCAGATGCACCAGCAGCAACAGAAGAGGTAGAAAAACGGACATTTAAAATTGCATTTGCACCAAGTGAAGTAGCTTGAGCTATCATCCTATCTAGTGCCTCTTCTCTTGATTCACTTAAAAGCTCTGTATATCCTTTTAACTCTCCTCCAAAAATATTTTTAAAACCAGCCATCACATCTCTCCCAACATGTTTAGATCTAACAGTTGAGCCTGTTACTATGCCATAGTGCTCTACAATCTCTTTATTTGGTACATATTCGATATTTGTAATTAACATATAAAAACTCCTCTTTTATAATTATAACAAAAATTATAGCGGTTATTCATTTTATTTCAAAAATGCCGATTTAGATGAAAGTATTTTTAACTAGGATTTAAAAAAATACTAAAAATTAAATAATTTAAAACTAGGAAAAAAAATGTCAGAACATGTAAAAAATCAGACATATAAAGATTTACAATCTTTGTTTCGTCTTTTTATCGCAGGTATCTTTATGATCGGTGGATTAAATTATGTTTTTGCAAATTTAATAAACGATTTAGACCAAGAGACTAAAAATCTACAGATTAAAAAATCAATTGAAGAGAGAATTAGCCAAAATATCATATCTGCTCAAAATAATTTTTCTCAAGTTATACTATCTCCAAAGAGTGAAAATTTAACATATTTTAAAGATAATATAGATAGCGAATTAAAAAAAGCTAGCAACGCTATATCTATCTTAAATCTTGGTGGAAAACTAACATTTGGTAATGAGATAAATTATCAGCCAAAACTCTACAGCACTCAGTATGACAACTACAATAAATTATCACTTCAAAAACTACAAAGTGATCTTTTAATTCTTCATAAAAATCTAAATACTTTTTTTACAACTTTAGATAAAAACACTCCACAAATGAAAAGTATAATTTCAAGTTTTCAAGAAGCAAAAAGAAACAATAACAATCTTCACAGACAAACAATCTATCAAATTAATAAATTAAACTCTGAAATCATTATCAAAAAAGATAAATATTTTGGATATGAACTTCTTGCTGTAATTTTTGTTATTGGTTCACTTTTATATCTAAGCAATCTTTTAAGCAGACAGATTTTAAAAAGTAGTGACACACTAGAAGTAACAAGCAAAAATGCTAAAATTGTTGCCCAAAAATCAGAGCAAGCGAGTAAAACAAAATCAGAATTTTTAGCAAACATGTCTCATGAGATTAGAACTCCACTAAATGCAATTTTAGGTTTTATTGATCTTTTAAAAGAGAAAGAAAAAAACAAAGAGAAACTTAAATATATTCAGACAATTCAAAGCTCTTCAACAACACTTCTTGGAATAATAAATGATATTTTAGATTTTAGTAAAATTGAGAGTGGCAACTTAAATGTTGAGAAGATAGATTTTAATACTCATGAGGAGCTTGGAACTCTTGCTGATTTATTTCGTGCAAAAGCTTCTGAAAAAAGTGTTTCACTTAGTTTCGTTTTAGACAAAAACTTACCAAAGGCTCTAAAATCCGATCCACTTAGAATAAAACAGATAATGGCAAATATGCTCTCAAATGCCATAAAATTCACACCCAGAAATGGTCGAATAGAACTACTTATAAAACACACTGAAGAGAATTTACACATTAGTGTAAAAGATAACGGTATAGGAATTGCCAAAGATAAACAAGAGGATATTTTTAAAGCTTTTTCGCAAGCTGAGAGTTCAACTACTAGAAAATATGGAGGAACAGGATTAGGGTTAGCTATCAGTTCTAAGCTTGTTGTAATGCTTGGAGGAGAGTTAAAATTAGAGAGTAAAGAGGGTCAAGGAAGTCGTTTTTATTTTGAAATACCTGCCCCAATTGGTAAATTTAAAAAGATAACGGTTGCCAAACATTCAGATTTAGCAATCATTAAAGGAAAACGAATTTTGTTAGTTGAGGACAATAAAGCAAATCAAATGTTTATGAGTCTGATTTTGAAAAAATTTGGATTAATTTTTGATATTGCAAATGATGGAGTTGAAGCTGTGAGAGCTTACAAAAATAACTTTTATGATTTAATCCTTATGGATGAAAATATGCCAAACTTAAATGGTATTGAAGCTACAAAACAGATATTAGAGTATGAGAGAGATGAAAAGATGAGACATACTCCTATAGTTGCGCTAACTGCAAATGCACTAAAAGGTGATAGAGAGAGATTTATCGAAGCTGGAATGGATGAGTATCTTACAAAACCTTTAGATAAAGAGAAATTATCTTTTATGTTAAAAGAGTTCTTAACAAAAAAGAGTGAGGAGATGGCATGTTAGATTTAGAACTTTTAGCAGCTAAGTTAGAGTTTGATTTAGAAGATGTGAGGATGCTTTTAAATATGTTTTTAGAAAATGCAAATAAATCTATGATAACACTTGAAAATGCGGTAATAGAAAATAACTTTAATGAGATTAAAAATAGTTCTCATGCTATAAAGGGGAGTGCATCTAATCTAATGTTAGAGGATATAACCACACTATCTTCAAAAATGGAAGAGTTAGCAATAAGTAGTAAAGATGCAGATTATAACTCTCTTTTTATGGGAATAAAATATGAGTTAGAAGTTTTAGAAAAAATGGAAGTTTTAGCATGAGTGAAAAAATTAAAATCTTAATTGTAGATGATTATCAAGTAAATAGAATGACCCTAAAATTATCACTAAAAGATGAAGAGTATGAGTTTTTTGAAGCTACAAACGGCTTAGAAGCCATACAAAAAGCAACTGAAGTGCATCCAGATGTTATCCTAATGGATGCACTTATGCCTTATATGGATGGATTTGAAGCTACAAAAGAGATAAGAGATATTGAAGAGATTAGAAGAATTCCTATACTTATGATTACCTCACTAGATCAAAAAGAAGATAAGATAAAAGCTCTTCAATTTGGAGTAAATGATTTTATCTCAAAACCTTTTGATAAACTGGAGTTAAAAGCAAGATGCAAATCATATGCTCAAATCTCTACTCTAAACAAAAAATATACATTAGCTAGTAAAAATCCTATTACAAACCTATCAAACAAGATGGCTTTATTAAAAGATATTGAGAACAATAGTGATGAAAAAGAGCTATTTATCATAAAGATAGAAAATTTCAATATGAATGAAAACTTTTATGGCTCCAAAATCACTCAACACTTAGAGAGAGAGTTTGTAAAAACTTTGCATTTAAATTCTCATATGATTGGAAATTACAGTATCTATCATATCTCAACAGGTAGATATGCCATACTTGTTGAGAATAAAATAGCATTAAAAAAAGAGTCAGTTATAAAATTTTGTACTCATTTTGCTGAGCATGTTAAAAGAACAAAGTATAGTTATGAAGAATACAATTTTGATGTAAATGTCACGATGAGTTTTGCCAAAGGTAAAGAGACACTCTTTGAAGATGCAAATGCAATACTGATGTGTGCAATGCATGAGAAAAAAGATTTTCTACTCTCTTATGATGTGATAGAGACAATAAAAGATAATTTAAAAAACAATCTTGAAATGTTAAGAACTATCAAAATAGCACTAAAAAATGACAAAATCATACCATATTTTCAACCAATTCACAACATAAAAGATGGTAATATAAATAGATATGAAGCTCTTGTAAGGATGATTGATCAAGATGAAAATATTACTCTTCCAGGACCTTATTTTTTAGATGTTGCTAAAAAAGGAAAGCTATATTCACAAGTTACAAAGATTCTTTTTCAAAAAGTGATAGATAAAGCTCGTGCACACAAATGTGAAATATCGATAAATTTATCTTCAATAGATATAGAAGATGTTGCAATGGGTGAATATCTTCTTGAATTGTTAAAAAACAACATAGATGTTGCAGATAAGTTAATTTTTGAGCTTTTAGAAGATAAAGATACTCAAGATTACGATTATGTAAATAATTTTATAAATCGTGCAAGAAGTTATGGTGTAAAAATTGCAATTGATGATTTTGGTAGTGGATACTCTAATTTTATTCGTATCATTGAGTTTAAACCAGATATTATAAAAATAGATGGCAGTTTAATCGAAAATATCGAACACTCAAAAACAAGTAGACAAACTGTTGAAGCTATTAAAATTTTTGCAGATAAAATTGGTGCAAAAACTGTTGCTGAATATGTTATAAATAAAGAGGTATACCAGATAATAAAAAAGATAAAAATTGATTATGCTCAAGGCTACTATATAGGAAAACCTGAACCAAAACTAATATGCGAAAAAGAGTTAAAGACTACTACCTGCTAAATAACCACTAGCCCATGCAAAATGGAGATTGTAACCACCACAATCTCCATCCACATCTAAAACCTCTCCACAAAAAAACAGACCAGATACTATCTTTGATTCAAAAGTTTTTGGATTTATATCTTTTGTCAAGACTCCTCCAGCCATTACTTCGCAACTTTTAACACCTTTTGTATCATCTATCAGAAGATTTAAATTTTTTATTGCAAATGCTAGTTTATGTATGGTTTTTGTATTAATATTTAATCCTACTTTTGCATAAGTTAAAATAAGCTTTATCAATTTTTTATGAATTATACCATTTAACCAAAGCTCATAAGGCATAGTTTGTGAGAGTTTTACTCTTTTTAAAAGAAGAGATTTGAGTGTCTCTAAAGAAATTTCAGGTAAAAGATCAATTTTGATTTCAACCTCTTTTTTATCTGAAATACCCAAAGAGGCACTTCTACTAATATCAAGTATAGCAGATCCTGACAAGCCATAATTTGTAAAAAGAAGATCTCCTTTTACACTGTTTTTAAGCTTTTTATCTACAAATATATCCAATTTAGCAACAATTTTTACTCCAGATGCATTGTTTATAGAGTTATCATTGCAAATTAGTTGAACTAAAGATGCAAAAGTTTTTTTTGAGTTGTGCCCTAATTTTTTAGCAAATCTATAACCACTATCACTACTTCCAAGAGTTGGCATAGCCAAAGAACCTGTAGAAATTATAACTTTGTCAAACTCTCTATTTTTATCATCAAAATAAATTTTAAACTTATCTTCAATTTTCTTAATATCTTTTATCTCACAATTAACAACAACATCTACTCCAAGCTTTTTTGCTTCAAAAAGTAAAAACTCTACCACACAAGAAGCTTGAAGTGACATAGGATAAAGCCTGCCATCTACTCTCTTTCTCATCTCTAATCCAATATTAGAAAAAAACTTTTTAACTTCATCTGTATTAAAAACTTTAAGAGCATGTTTTATAAAAGATGGCTCACTGCCGTGATAATTTTCAAGTGATATATTCTCATTTGATATATTACAACTACCATTTCCAGTAGCTAAAATTTTTCTCCCTATTTTTGAACTCTTCTCATAAAGCACAACTTCAAAACCTCTTCTTGCAGCACAAATAGAAGATATTAATCCAGATGCCCCTCCACCAACTATTGCAACTTTTCTTCCCATTTTAAATAACCCTTTATTTTATAAACTTTATGATACCCTAACAATTAAAAAAAACGGAGAAATTTTAGTGACAAGATATATAAATACATTTCAAAATTTTATTTCAAAAGAAGCACTAAGTGGTGTCATACTCTTTTTAGCAGCTGTTTTAGCTGTAGTTATAGCAAATTCATCTATGAGTGCAATCTATTATGAAGTATGGGATAGCCCTTTTGGTTTTACAGTTGGTGATATTACGATATCTATGAGTATTATGCATTGGATAAATGATGGCTTAATGGCTCTATTTTTCCTTATGATTGGATTAGAGATAAAAAGAGAGTTGATAATTGGAGAGCTCTCATCTGTAAGAAAAGCCTCTTTTCCAGTAGTTGCAGCAATTGGTGGTATGGCAATACCTGCTCTATTTTATGTCGCATTTAACAGTAGTGATCCTAGAGGTTTTGGTATTCCGATGGCTACTGATATTGCATTTGCTTTAGGTATTTTAATGCTTTTAGGAACTCGTGTAAATCCTGCTTTAAAACTATTTCTAGTAGCACTTGCAGTTGTTGATGATTTAGGTGCTATCATAGTAGTTGCTACTGTTTATACCGAACAGATACACTCCTCTTATTTTCTTCATGCGGCTATAACTTATGCTCTTATTTGGGCTTTAAATTTCAAAAGAGTTAAGACACTTTGGCCTTATTTGATACTTGGAATTGCTTTATGGATTTTTATACACAGTATCGGAGTTCATGCTACAATTGCTGGAGTTTTATTAGCATTTGCTATACCAATTAGTTCTAAAACTGATGAGAAAGACTTTATCCAAAATAGCAAAAAAGCGATTGATGAGTTTGAAAAACATATGGATGATATACCAATTTTAAACCACCACCAAATAGATGCACTAGAAAACATAGCAAATGGATACGATAGAGTACAAAATCCACTTGTAAAACTAGAGCATAATTTACACGGTTTTTCTGCCTTTTGTATAATGCCACTATTTGCATTTGCCAATGCAGGAGTTATCATAAATTTTTCTGCTATGAATACACACCTTAGTATAGTCCTTGGAGTGATGATAGGTCTTCTTGTTGGTAAACCTATTGGTATTTTTGGATTAACTTATCTTGCCACAAAACTTAAATGGGTACAAAAACCAAATAGCTTAAGCTGGGGTGAAATTATGGCAGCAGGATTTTTAGGAGGTATAGGATTTACTATGTCTATCTTTATAACTCAACTTGCATTTGAAGATGCAGCTTTAATTGGTGCTGTTAAATTAGCTATTTTTATGGCTTCATTTTTAGCGGCTGTTATAGGTGTGGTACTTATTTTAATTTTTGGAAGAAAAAGTAAAGGTTAAATAAGTTTAATTTTCTAAGATATTATTGAAAAGATATCTTAGAAGTTATTCTCATACTCTCTAACAATCTTCAAAACAGAAAAATTCTCCTTACAAAAATTATATATATACTCTTCATCAAAGTCGATTTTAACCGCCTCTTTTATAGCATCTGACAAAGCTTTGGCTGAGAAGTGCTTTACTAAAATTCCACTTTTTCCATCAACTATAATTTCAGCAGTTCCTCCTGGCATATCAAAAGCGACACAAGGTTTTTTACAAGCATTTGCCTCTAAAACGACATTTGGAAGTCCTTCATATCTTGAACTTAATATAAAAAAATCACTCTCATTTATAAAAGCATATGGATTTTCACAAAAGCCCAACATGGTAACCTTTTCACTCAAATCAAGAGTTTTTATTCTATTTTTAAGCTCTTTTTCATCATCCCCCTCCCCTAATATATAAAGGTGAAATCTATCATCTAAATTTGCCATTGTATCTATTAGAACATCAAATCCTTTTTGGTGAGCCAATCTTCCTATAGCTATTAAATTAATTTTATCTTTTTTGAAGGGTTTTACTAAGGGTTTTTCTCTTTTTTCTAAAATATTTTCAATATCAACAGGATTATAGATAGTGACTATTTTATCCTCTTT
Organism: Campylobacterales bacterium; assembly: GCA_027068765.1. Taxonomy (GTDB): domain Bacteria; phylum Campylobacterota; class Campylobacteria; order Campylobacterales; family QNZT01; genus SZUA-1433. The sequence continues at coordinate 36,569 of JAMOMC010000173.1, read as the reverse complement.
TATGCCAAATTTTTCTACTAAATCTAACTTCATATATTTTGATTGAGTGATTATTAGATCAAAATTGTTATAAACATTTTTATACAAAAAATTAAATATACGAGGATATTTTTCATTTTGGTTCTCTAAACTTACTGTGTTTGACTCTCTTGATATAAACTTTATCTTTTTGGAGTAAAACGGTCTAATCATAGCCATTAAAAGATTTAAGTGTCCAAGAGTTGAAAAAACTATATCAGGCTTTAACTCTTTTATCTTTTTGGCTATTTTAAAAATAGCATATCTTGCTTGGGTTACATTTAAATCTATAACCTCTATATCTTTGGGTAGCTGTTTTAAAAGTTTCCCCTCTTTTTTGTTTAATACAAAAATTGGTACAAACTTACTCTTATCGATATGTTTAACAAGGGTAAGCATAACTCTCTCAGCACCTCCACCTGAGAGTGAAGGAAGAACAAACATTATCTTTTTTTTTACATCCATTTTTCATACCACATTAAAAACATCAAAATTGACCAGAGATTATCAACATTTTGTTTATCTCCGTTTAAATAGCTATCTCTAAGTTTTACTACCTCTTTTGCATTAAATATACCATTTTCTTCTAATCTTTTCTCATCAAGATAGTGTAAAAAATACTCTTTTAACTCATCTTTAAACCACTCATGTATAGGAACTCCAAAACCCATTTTAGGTCTATCTAAAAGCTCTTTTGGAAGATGCTTATGTGCAATCTCTTTTAATAGATACTTTTTTACACCATTGTTATATTTAAATGAGCTAGGCAAAGTTGCAACAAACTCTATAACTCTATAATCCAACAAAGGCTCTCTACCCTCTAACCCAACACTCATGGTAGCTCTATCAACCTTAGTAAGAACATCATCCATCATATAAGTTTTATAATCAATAGCTAACATACTATTTATATCATCATTTTGAGTATTTAAATATCTACCTTTATCAAAATTTGTCGCAAGATTTTGAGCTGTAAAATTCAAAAGTCTATTTGCCTCATTGAAGCTTATATAAAAAGAGGTCTGCTTTAAAAACTCTGTCGTAGAGTCTGCTTTTAACATGTTTTTTAACTTCTCATATCTAGTTGTAAAGTTGTATGTATTTTTTAAAAATGGTATAGACTCTGGTCCAACTTTGCCTAAGATGCTATTTAGTGGAGATTTAACAAAGTTTGGAATTTTGGAGAATTTTTTTTGATAAGAGAGGGCTCTTATATATCTATCATATCCTGCAAAAAGTTCATCTCCTCCATCAGCACTTAAACTCACTTTTACTTTCTCTCTTGCAAGTGAGCTTACCAATATAGTTGGAATTGCTGAGACATCTGCAAAAGGTTCATCATAAATAGATGCTAATTTAGGAATTATATCTAGTGCATCTTTTTGCTCACAATAATACTCATTATGATCACACCCTAAATATGAAGCTACTTTTTTTGCATAAGGCGCTTCATCAAAACCTTTTTCTCTAAAGCCTATCGTAAAAGTTTTTAATTTTTCACTTCTATCTTTTTGCAAAAGTGCTGTTACAATTGAGCTATCATATCCTCCACTTAAAAAGACTCCAACACCAACATCTGAAACCAAACGATAATCAAATGCTGATTTTAAAAGTTTCTCTACTTCACTCATAGCTTCATCTTTAGAGATATCTAATTTTGGTTTATTATAAAAATCAATCACACTCCAATACTCTTTTTCAACTATCTTCTCATTTTTTATATCTATCTCTAAGATATGACCAGCTCTTAATTTATAACAATTTTTAAAGATTGAGTGAGGTTCTGGGATATATTGAAGTTGTAAAAAAAGAGCTAGTGCATCTATATCTATCTCTTTTTTAAACTCTGGATGTTTATGAAAACTTTTAAGCTCACTAGCAAATAAAAGTCTGCTTTTATGATAGTACCAATAAAGTGGTTTTACTCCTGATCTATCACGAATTAAAAATAGTTTTGAGAGCTTTTTGTCATAAATTGCAATTGCAAACATTCCGTTAAATTTATCAACTGCTTTAAGCCCCCATCTATGATAAGCTTTTAAAATAACCTCTGTATCACTATGTGATGAAAAAACATATGAAAGAGCTTCAAGCTCTCTTTTTATCTCTTCAAAGTTATAAACTTCACCATTATAAACAATATCAATATCATCAAAACTCATAGGTTGATGACCGTGTGAGCTTAAATCTAAAATAGAGAGTCGTCTATGCCCTAAACCAATATCTGCATCATCTCTTTTATAAAAAAGATATCCACTATCATCGCCCCCTCTATGGTGAAGCTCATCTGTCATATTTTTTAAAATATCTTCATTTGATTTTTGACAAAAGTCTACAAAACCAGCAATTCCACACATACAGTTCCTTGAAAAATTTTACGCCTCATGGTAGATATATTTGTAATCAAACTTTTTATCAACAAAATATTTTGACTTAACAGAGTTTAAAACAATACCTGCATTTTGAATTGCAACTTTTTTTGTTAGTCTATTTATCTCATCTATATACCTTAAATCTGAGAACTCAGATTTTACAACAAAAAGAGTTATATCTGCATATTTTATCAGACTTATAGAGTCACTAACATACTCAAAAGGTGGAGTATCAAGCACTATATAGTCATACGATTCTTTTAATTTAGCTATCACATCACTCATTGTCTTTGAGCTTAAAAGTTCTGCTGGATTTGGAGGAATTGCTCCTGATGTAATTATATTTATATTGCTATAGTTTTCATTCTCCCAAATCACATCTTTTAAACTAGCTTTTCCTGACAAAACATCACTCATTCCAAGCTTATTTGAGAGTAAAAACTTATGGTGGAGCTCAGGTCGACGAAGATCAAGAGAGAGAATAATACTTCTTTTATCTCCCATTCCTAAAATTGCAGCCAAATTTGCAGAGACCGTAGTTTTCCCTTCATTTGGAACACTTGAAGTTATTAAAATAACTTTAGATTTTTTTGAACTTGCAGAGTATTCTAAATTGTTTTGAATAACTCTAAAAGCTTCACCCGCAGATGAATTTGGAGCATCTAATACATAAGCACTATTATATTTTTGTGAATTACTAACAAAAGGAATTGTTCCAAAAATCGGTATATCCGTCGCTGCTATGATGTCATATCTATCTTTTATTTTTGTGTCATATTTTGCCCTTAAAAGAGTGTGTAAAAGTGCTAACACAAGACCTAAAAAAACACTTGTTGCAAGAATTTGACTAAGTTTTGGACTCAAAGGCTGCATAGTCTGTTTTGCAAAATCTAAAACTTTTTTATTTAGTGTCGTTGAAGCTTTTTCAATTGATAATTCAGACTGTTTTTGAAGTAGATAGTTATAAACTTTATCATTTACAGCAAATACTCTCTCATATTTAACCAACTCTTTTTCAATCTCTGGAAACTCTTGAAGTTGTTTTTCATATTCACTTACTATATCTTTAAGAGAGTACAAACGACTTTTTGCTCTATCTAAAATTCCTTTTGATATATTTAAAATTGCATCTTCAAGATTGCCTATACCTTTTGTTAAGCTTATAATTTCTGGATGATTTATCGTAAGAGTTGCTAGTTTCTCCTCTCTTTGCATCTTTGTATTTTCTAGATTTTGAAGCATCGTATGAAGAACTGGGTAGTTTGCCCCTGCTGAACTTATGATATTAAAGTTTCCTCTTTTAACACCCTGATGCAACTTTTTTATCACACTAAGTTCAATTTCAGCATTTTTAAGTTGCTCTTTAAAACCATTAAACTTATCTACAATTTGTTTTTTTTGTGTATCTAAATCAGATATATTATTTGACTGCTTATACATTTGTAGTGAATTTTCAGAATTTTGTAGTTTTCCTTTAATAAGATCTAATTGCTCATTTATAAACTTAAGTGTTTTAGAGTCAGTCTCAACCAAATTCTTTCTACTATAATGTAAATAATTTTGAATATATGAATTTAAAAAATCTTTTGCTCTTTTTGATATTGTATCTTTATATGTTATTTTTAAAACTGATGATTTAAATGATGCAGGATAGATATTTAAATTGCTTCTTATGTGTTTTATAAGTTCCTCATAAGAGTTTAGAACAAAACTATATTTAGCATTTTGATAAAGTCCTTTTTTATTGATAATAAATGAGACATTTGGCAAATCTACAACTTCACCATATCTATAAACTGCTCTTTTAGCAGCTATTAAATTTTTTGGCTTCAAAGAGTTTGGTAACTCTTTGAAAATATCTGTTAAAAATGAATTTTTCTGAACAAGTTCATATCTATATTTATCTACATACTTTATATAAAAAACTTTTCCTGTGATTTTAGAATTTTTTATATGAATATTTGAGAGTTTAAATGGTGCATCTTCATATAAATCTAAAGTTTTAAGTTTTGATTTTTTAAAGTATTGAACACCAAGATCAACTGATTCAAGCGTCTTATTTAATAAAAATTCAGACCTTAAAATATCAATCTCAGTCTCAGTCCCTTGAACCATACCCATATTGTTTCCAAAAAAATCTACTCTATTTTCTAGCGGATTTGCACTTATTTCAATCGTAGCAGAACTCTCATATATGGGTGAGGCTAAGTAATAGTAGAAAAATCCTAAAAGCAGTGAGGTTAAAACAATTAAAAAGTTTATCCATTTGTATTTAAAAAGTGTAGATATAATCTTTTTAAAACTAAACTCCCTACCCTCAAACTCTATCTCCATATCCTAACCTTCATTCTATTGATAAAACCAATATCGTCAAATTTAAAAATTAGTTTACTATCTTCTTAAAACAAATGCTCCATTTTCAGACTCTTTCGTATATTGTTTAATAGTTTGAATATATTTATCGATAACTATATTTTCATCAAACTCTCTTTTTACCTGAACTCTTCCCAAAACTCCCATAGATAAAAGCTCATCCTCACTCAAAGTCAACATTTTTTTCATTTTTAACTCTAAATCTTTTGCATCTCTTACTCTACAAAGATAACCACTCCCCCCATGCTCAACAATATCACGACATCCAGGGACATTTGAAGCTATGATTGGTTTTGCCATTGAAGCTGCCTCCAAAAGAATTTTACTAATCCCTTCTCGATATGAGGGAAGCACAACACAATCAGCCTCACCTATAAAATCTCTCACATCTTCAGTTGAGCCCAAATACTCAATAAAACCTTTTGAAACCCAATCATCAACCTGCTCTTTTGATATCGCTTGAGGATTTTTTGCATCTACAAAACCTACAAGTTGAACTTTTACATTTGGATGAGTTTTTTTAAGCTCTTTAGAAGCCTTAACTAACTCACCAACACCTTTATCCCAAAGAAGCCTAGCTATGAGTACAAACTTAAAATCACCATTTTTAATCAACTTTTCTCTTGGAGCATACTTTTGCATATCAACTCCCTCCCCTGGCAAAACCTCCATTAAATCTCTTTTTAAAAGTCTCTCTTTAACAAACTTTTTACGATCTTCATGATTTATAAACCATACCTTTTGTGAATATTTCAAAGATCTTTTATATAGTATTTTTGCAACTTTTGCAGTTAACCCATCGTTTATAAAAGTGTATCCAAGTCCTGTAATTACTGCTATTGACTTAACTCTTGCTTTTTTAGCAGCTAATGTTCCATAAATATTTGGCTTAATTGTATAGTGAAAAATCAAATCAGGTTGGATTTTTTTATAATGTTTATAGAGTCTTCTAAATAGAAAAAAATCACTAAATATATTTGTACCTTTATTATCCATAGGTACATCAATATAAATACATCCTAGCTCTTGTATTTCTTTACTATGTTTATCAAATGGTGCTAAAATAAAAACTTCATAACCTTCTTTTACAAGTCGCTTCATCAAACCACTTCTAAACATCATCATACCCCAAGAAGTGTTACATACTAAAACAATTTTTTTCATCAAAAACAGTACCCAAACTAAAACCTTCTTTTTTCATTTTCCATAAATTGTGTGTTATTAAAAAAATATTTAATTTTTTTCTTTTAAAATACAACTCTATCGAGAAAGAGTATAATAGCATAAGAAGGATTTAAGATGATTGTAAATATATAAATTTTACAATCATCTTATCACTTATAATCCTATAACTTTAAAATCTGGAGTCTTTGATCAATTTGCCTATACTAAACATTTAGAGTGTGGAGTAATTTTAAAAGCTAAAAAATAATATCACCTGAATTTTTAAGCTCATACAATAACTTTTCAACCCTTTTTGGCTCCATATTTTTATGTGTTGGAAAGTTAAAAATATGTTTTGCCACAAATTCAGACTCTTTATTTTCCCCTACTTTATAATATATATCTTCAAAATCATCATCTTTTCCAACTACAATAGTTTTAAACCAAATTGATAAATCAATCTTTGAAGAAAATCTCTTCTCCCAATAGTTTCTATTTTTAACAAGAAATGAGTATCTCAAAAAGACATTCTTACAATCATCCATATACTCATCTGAGTATACTTTAAATATACTATTGTAATATTTTGCCAATTTTCTTCTATGTGCTAAATTTTCTTCTAAATTTTCAATTTGTGAAATACCAACTTTTGCTAAAACACTTGATAATCTTGCAGGATATGGATACTCTACTATCAAAGATTTATCATGTTTTTTTTCATCTAAAAAATACTTTACAACACCTAATTTTCTAAAAACTGGATTTGTAAATTTACCAAGCCAATAGAGCTTTGGATGCATAAAAACTAAATCAATCAAAAAAGTTCTTGCCAATTTTTTGGAAAACGAGGAGCTTAGATACTCTACTTTTTCATACTCTTTTTCAAATTTTTCTAAATATTTTTGATTATTAACACATACAAATCCACCAACACTAGTATTTATCATCTTTGTTCTATCTGTAGAAAAATATCCAAAATCACCAATACTTCCAGCATATTCATTTACATCTTTTGCTCCCAAAGAGAGCGCAACATCTTCTATGACTAATAGATTATATTTTTTTGCCAATTTTTTAATAGCTTTGACATCACACATCTGCCCAAAAGTATGTTGAGCATAAATCACTTTTGTCTTATCACTAATCAAAGCTTCAATTTTTAAAACATCTACATTAAAATCAATTCTATTTATATCTGCATAAATGGGTTTAGCCCCTGCATAGATAATAGCATTAGGCACAACTACACAAGTATATGAAGCGATGATTATCTCATCGCCCTCACCTATCTTCATAGCTTTTAATATAGAGTAAAATCCCATCCTACCACTTGCAAATGTATAAACACTTTTAAGATTTAAACTCTTTTTTAATACCTCTTTATATATCTCATTTTCACTTCCGCAAACTATATCTTCTTTTGAAAAAAGTGCTTTAAAAACATCTTTAAACTCTTTAATACTATTTGTACCACTAAATACATTCATAATATGATGCGGATATGACGGTAACATGGCTAATATACTTTTTAACTTCACAAATATCCCCTAGTTTTATACTAAATCGGATAAATTTGTAAAAAGATTACTACCTCATTAACCAAGGAAGTTTACAATATTTGTAAACAAAAAAGAGTGTTACTATATATAAAGATGCAAATGATATAGCAGTGGCATACGCAGCTCCTATAATTCCATACTCTTTTATCAAAACTATATTTAAAACTATATTTAAAATAGCTGCCAAAAACGTGATAAAACCAACTGTTTTTACCTTATCTAAATGATTTAAAAGCTCAGTTATAGGTTTTCTAAGCCCTTCAAAACTATAAGCTATAACCAAAATAGGAATATACAAAAGTGCTTCATTAAACTTATCATCTATCATAAAAGAGAACAGATATGGAACAAATAAGATATATAAAAGCATAAAAACAATAACAAAACAAGAGAAAAGATATGTCATTTTTGCAACCATTATTTTATCATTTTTACTATCACTATTTAAGAGTTCAAATAAATATGGTCTCCAAGCATTTAAAACTGCATCATAAATCATATTTATAACAATTGACATAGTAATAGCAATTGCATATATACCAGCAGCTTCTAAACTTATTAAATTTGCTAAAAATATCTTATCAACCGTACCCATAATATATAGACCAACCACATAAAATGAGAGAGGAAAAAGATATGAAAAGAGCTCTTTTAATTTTAATACATCAAAATCAAACTCTATATACCCATTTTTATACATATAATACATTGCATAACCAGCTGAGATAAAAAAGACAAAAACTTCAGCAAAAAACTTACCTTCCCAGCCCCAAGAAAATTTAGTTATAAGTAATAACATCAATCCAATTGTTATAATAGTTTGAAAAAATTGAAACAGTACATACTTTAAAGCATCTTTTTCAAGCTGTATTATTGTAGAGAGTTGCTGCCAAAAGACATGAAAGAAAGATAAAAATGCTATATATATAATCAAATATCCATTATCTTCATATGAGGAAAATATATAATCTTTAAAACCATAAAGAAGAGTTAAAACTATTAAAAATGTTATCGTCATCAAAATCAAAATATTCGAAATATACTTAGCCATCTTCTTTTTACCAAATTTATCAAATTTAACCATAAGAAAAGTTGATGGAAAAAATCCAATGTATATAGTTGATATTGTCAAAACAGAGGTAATAACCCCTATCATTCCATAATCTTCTTTAGTCAAATAATAAGTAAGAATAGGCAATATAAAAAAATTCATTCCCTTGTTGAATACTGTTCCTAAAACAAAAATAATAATATTTTTAATCAACCTGCCATTCAATATTTTTCACTTAATGATTTTTTAATCCTCTTTAATATGAAATATAAAAGATAATAAGGTGAAAGTAGCAGATATTGCCAATACTCTTTAGTAATTTTCCAAAGATTTTTAAAATCCTTTTTAGTTAAAAGTTTTACAACAGAGGCAGTCATTCTAGCTGAGTTATTTAAAAATATATGGACTCTAAGATTTAGTGGTAAATTATGTTTTTTTATATATCCATTTAAAAACTCAAAATTCTCAACATCATACTCATAAACATTTGAGTTAGTGAGATTTTTTTGATGTACTCTATAGTATGTATGATATGCATCTACACAAAGGGCTTGTCTATTTTTTGTAACTTTTAGTAAAATATCATAATCTTCAGCATAGTGTAAATTAGTATCGATTTTGCCAACTTCATTTAATCTATCAGTTCTAAAAATCGCAGATGAAATAAAGACAAAATCGCCTCTTTTTAACAATAAATCATGAATGTTTCCGCTGTAATGCTCTTTAAAATAGTTAAATATATCTCCATTTTCATCAATATAAACAGTTTTAGAGTACAAAAGAGTTACATCATCTTTTTCTTTATAACTATTTAAGAGTAAAAATGCATCTCTTAGTTTATCTTTATCCCAAATATCATCACAATCTAAAATTGCAACCCACTCTCCACTAACTTTTTCAATTGCTAAATTTCTAGCCTCTCCAAGTGGTGTGTGTGTTGGTGCATAAAAGTATTTTATTCTATCATCATTGTAGGATTTTATAATTTTAGCACTATTATCAGTTGATTGATTATCCCAAAAAATAAGTTCAAAGTTTTGATAAGTTTGTAAAAACACACTATCAATCGCTTCTTTAAGATATGTATCACTATTGTAACAATTCATGGTTATTGAAACTAATGGCTCTTTATTCACTTACCTCTCCTACATAATTTTCTACAACCCACTTTGAAAAAGGAAATGAACTTGTAAAAGCTGGACTTACTGCATTTAAAACATGAATTGATTTTTCATCACCCTCAACTACAAAATCTTGTAAAAGCTCTTTGGTTTTTATGTTTAAAAGTTGAGCTCTAATGCCTGGTTTACTCCACTCATCAAAACCTTCTTTGTCTATATTTTTAACCATTTTAGTAGCTAATGAGACAAAATATTTTTTATTATACTTTTTTATCTCATCAAATGCCAGATTTCTAAAATTAAAAGCATTACTTATAAAAAGTCCACTTTGTTTAGTTAAAATCTGACCAAGCTCTTTAAAATTAAAGTTTTCAAAACCACTATAATTTTCTCTCCAAAAAGCGGGAATTGCTGTTGGACCAATTTTTATAATTCCATCAACTGTTATGGTATAGTGAACTCCTAAAAAAGGGTTGTTTAAATTTGGTACTGGATAGATATTTGTCTTTATTGGTTTGTCGGTTTTACCATATTTTAAATAAATTCCTTTAAATGGTATGATTACAAAATCTTGTGAAAAATTAAAATCTTTAGCTATTTTATCTGCATAAAGTCCTGCACAATTTATAATCTTTTTAAAGTAAAACTTTCTATTTTTTGTACTTAAGACTATATTAGCATCTATCTTTTTAGCATAACCCTCATCAAAACAAAACTCTACTCCATCTCTCTTTAGCTCTTTTTTTATATGCATGCATATCTCTATAGGATCTACTGTCGCAGTATTAGGTGAGTAAAGAGCATACTTAAAAGTTTTTGCATTTTCATCAATCTTTTCTAACTCTTTTTCATCAATTATTTTAACATCTACACCATTTTTAAGCCCTCTTTTTTCTAACTCATAAAGAGATGCTAACTCACTCTCATCATTTGCTACAACTACTTTTGCACACTCATTGATTTTAAGAGAGTTCTTTTTGCAATACTCTTTTAAAAAAGTATTGCCATCTTTTGTAAATTTTGCTTTTAAAGAGTCCTCTGTATAATAAAAACCAGCATGTAATACTCCGCTATTTCTTCCACTACTATGATATGCAACATCAGACTCTTTCTCTAAAATCGTGATACTTTTATCTGGATTTTTACTCTTTAACTCCCTAGCGATACTTAAGCCTATTATACCAGCTCCAATGATTAAAAAATCACTTTTTACTTCCATATCTTCCACTTTGCTCTATCTTCATTCCACATCTCATTTAACTGCTTGTTGTCTCTTAAAGTATCCATGCATTGCCAAAAACCCTCATGTTTATAAGTATAAAGCTCTTTATCTTCTGTTAATTTTTCTAAAGGCTCTTTTTCAAAAACACAAGATAGATCATCACTAATATAATCAAATATTTTTGGCTCACAAACAAAAAATCCTGCATTTATCCAAGGGCTATCCTCTTTTGCTTTTTCTGCAAACTTTAAAACCATATCTCCATCATCTAAATTTAAATTTCCAAACCTACTATCTGGCTGCACAGAAGTCATAGTTATAGCTTTTTTATGTTTTTTATGAAACTCTATAGATGCACCAATATCAACATCACTAACACCATCCCCATAAGTTAATAAAAAACTCTCATCTTTGATATAATCTTTTGCCTGTTTTATTCTCCCACCTGTCATGGTATGAAGTCCTGTATCTAAAAGAGTCACTCTCCAAGGTTCACTGCTATTGTTGTGTATCTGCATATTGTTATTTTTCAAATCAATTGTGATATTGCTTTGATGTAGAAAATAGTTAGCAAAATACTCTTTTATATAATAACCTTTATACCCAAGAAGTATAACAAAATCATTGACACCATAGTGTGAATATATCTTCATGATATGCCAAAGTATAGGTTTTCCTCCAATTTCAACCATCGGTTTTGGTTTTAAATCTGTCTCTTCACTAAGTCTTGTTCCAAATCCACCTGCTAATATCAATGCTTTCACTTATAACTCCTTTTTATTTTTTATCTCGTTTTACAAAAATTCTATCAACATACATAAATTTTACTTTAGGATTTTTTGAAGGACTAAGCCAGATTGTTTTGGCATTTGAAGCTGATGTATCAATTGTTCCAATTAGTATATTTTGATATACATTATTTTCAAATTGACCAAAAAGTTTAACACCTTTTACAAATGTAGGATAGATACCATAATGAAGAGCAATATTTGCACTATCAGTGAAATCTACACTTTTTTGAAATTCAACCTTTACACTTGCATATATTTTCCATTTACCTTTTGGAAAATTTAAAACATCTAGCTGAAATCCCCAATCTCCAAGCTCTCCTCTCATCTTGGCGCTAACTCCATCACTACTACTTTTATCCTCTACTAAATCCACACAACACAATTTTAACTCATACTCAGAAAACTGAAACCAATCAACACCTTCTGTTAAACCTTTTACCTCTTTTGGAGCTTTTGGCATCTCTCTTTTAATCTCTATTATCTCTTTAATATTTGATATATCACCATTTTCAGCAAAACTATCTACACCTTTGATATTTAAAAATTCTCTAAATCTATTTCTACTTTTTTCAAACCTCTTAGTATCTCCACCTCTCATAACTCTAACATAATCAATTCCTGAAAAAAGCTTTAAAAAATGCTCTTTATAAGGTGAATTATCTCCTAGTTTTTTTAATCCATCATCTAATATATTTTCAAGATATAATAAAAAATCTTCATTAAGATATCTTGCTTTTAAAGAGCTTTTAACTAAAAGCTTATCACCTGTTTTTTGATTAATTTTATGTAAAACTCTGATGTATTGTTGTGCCTCTTTTGAAGCTTTACCATAATATGCATCACAAAATTCACTTATGAGAGAATCTATGTTTGTATTTGGATTCCATAAAAGTTTAGCAAATACCCAAGTTCTAAGGTCTTCTAATTCTCCTCCAAAGGTTCCATAACTTGATTGTAAGAAAACACCTTTTACATTTTGTAGTGTCGAAAAAAGTTTTATATCTTTATCTAAAGCATAGATATTTGGAAAAGGTTGAAAATAACCGCCAAAATTTGTAACATAATGCCAGATAAAGATATCATTTCCAAACTTATTCCAATTTTTTAAATCTTCTAAAATCTCTTTATTATTATCAGAACTTAACGGTTTTGAAAAATCTGCCTCAATAGGAGAGAAAAAAATTGATAAATTTTTAGGTAGTTTTTTAATTTTTGGAGCATATCTACTCCACTGATAAGCTTGAAAGATAACTTTTTTATCAGAGATATTTTCAGCTATAAAAGAGCTATATTTTAAAAAAGGTAAAGTTGGTACATCACCTTTTTTTAGAGAATTAGCACAGTAACTCTCTCTATCTTCATGCTCCAATAAGATATAATCATCTTTTTGAACTTTTAAAGTTTGGAATTTTTTATTTATCGAACTTAAAGCCAATTTTGCTACTTTGTTTTTAGAAAAATCATACTGCCCATTGCACTCAAAACTAGAATCTTTGATAAGTTGAGAAGAGACAAACTCATTATATATATTCATACCTTTTGGGAAATACTCATCTGAGTTTATTAAAGCATTTCTATGTCCAAACCTACCATTTAAAGCACTTTTAAAAGCAAAAGAGGTATCATCACTCTCTTTAGAAAAAAATTCACGATATAAAAAATATGGACTCTGAATATCATCAATTTTACTCAATACTACATACTCTTTTTTAGGAATAAACTCAAAATCTTTAGATAGAAACTTGCACCCTAAATATCTCTCTAAAAAGTGATAAACTCCGTAAAAAAGTGCACGATGATTTGTACCTGCTATTATGATATTTTTATCTTCACTTCTTATAATGAAACTATCTTGTTTTAAACCTTTTAACTCTTTATAAAATGAGAGTTTTTTAGCAGCTTCACTATCTTGCATAATTAGTATAATTGAGTTTTCAACACTCTTGAGCTTATTGGAAATTTTAATGGGTTTAGAAAGAATCTTTTGAAGATATTTTTGAAGCTCTAAAGTAGCATTTTTAGTTAATTTTGTTGCATCTGTAATTATAACTTTAGTATCTGGGGTAATTTTAAAACTATCTGCATTTAGATTAAGAGTCAAAAGAAGTGTAAAAAATATATAAATTATTTTATTCATGACTATTTAATTACCAAAGGGTTATAAAACCTATTTTTATATATAAACTTTACAGCTGATTTAATATGCCACTGCATACTATCTGAAAAAAGATGTCTACTTTGCATCTGTGTGTTATGTTCGATATAAACCTCTCCATCATATCCAAGCTTCATGTTCAATTTATTTGCACGAAAACATAAATCCATATCTTCACAATACATAAAATAACTCTCATCAAAACCATTTAATCTTCTATATGCTAAAGGTTTAAAAATCATAAAAGCTCCAGATATCCACTGAGGATTTTTTACATTTTCATTACCCCCATAATGAAGTCTTTTATCTGTAGCCAAAGAGTAAGCAAAGTTGAAAAAACCTGGAAAATACTTATCTGGATTATCAACATAATTACTCTCTTTATCAAAATATGTCTTTACCGTAGAGATATCATAATCACTTTTAGAAAAACTATAAACCAACCCCTGAAGCTGTTCTTTTTGAATAATGACATCTGGATTACAAACGATAAAAATATCATCATCTTTTGGATTTAAAAGTGAAAACATTTTGTTATTATTTGCTCCAAACCCTCTTGTTTTATCATCACTATAATAAAACAAATCCAACTTACTACAAAACTCTTTTAATTTAATCGAGCTTGTATTATCTATAATAGATAATTTTATATTAAAAGAGCCCAGAGTTTTTGGGAAATTACTAAAATTTTCAATTATCATATCTTCTTGTGCATGTGATACTACAGATATATAAACTTCACTACTAAACAACCATTTTCCTTTATTTTAATCTCTTATATATCTATTTAAATTTTTAGCAGCTCTTTTATAGCCATTTTGCTCTTTTTTAAGTATTAATTCTAGTTTATCAGTTATAGACTTTAAAAAATCTTTATCTTTTAATATCTGAAAAATAAATTTACTTATTGTATCTTTATAACCTATTTTGTCATTAAACTTAGGATAATCTTCTCCCATAATTTCATTAAAAATTTGAATATCAGAAAGAATAGGAATACTCCTAAACCACAATGCTTCAACTAAAGGTAAACCATATCCCTCATTTCTAGAGAGAAAAAAACAAAATTGTGATTTCATATAGAGTTCATTTAAGCTTACATCATCCAAATAACCACAAAAAATTACTTTTATATTTATTAAATCGGCATTTTTAAAAATCTCTTCACTCTCAATTGTTTGTTTTCCAGCAATATTCAAAACAGCCCCCTTAAACTCACTTTGCTGCTGTAAAAATTTATCAAAATAGCTACAAAATTCTAAAATTCTATCAAAACCTTTTGCTCTATTTATACGCCCTACTACCAAAAAGCTAATCTCATCTAAATCATACTTTTTAAGCACCTCTTTATCTGGTCTTGGATAATTTTGCACCTTAAAAGGTATACCATTTGGAAGATATAAGAGCTTTTTATTGTTCTCATTTATCTTATAAAATTTCTCTAAATCCAATTTTGTACTATCAGATATATAAGCGATAGCACTATCAAACAACTTAGCACTTTTCAATAAATAGGCATGGTAAAAATTAAAAAACTTTGAATAAAGATGAGGAGAAATTTCTGGAGACAAATCATGAATTACCTTAACAACATTTGATGGTATAAAGATAAGTGGCATAAAATTTGTAGTAAATACTAAAGAGTATTTTCCATTTTTAAAAAGTTTTAAATGCAAACTTATGATTTTTGAAAAAAAGCTACGATCTGAAACCTCTATAAAACGAATATTGTTAGCACTTTCAAAGCCTACTCGTTTTTTCAAAAGTCCACTTACACTCTCTCCTATATAAATATCTATTTTGTCTTTCGCATCTATATCTTTTAACTCTAAAAACTCTTTTAAAAGATTTTCCGTATAAACACTAACACCATCATACTTTTTTATATATCCTGTTGCTACAAATGCTATCTTCTTACTCATATACCTTCCTATTTGTTAACTCTTTAGCTATACCAAATGATACACCTAAAAATAGATAATAAAACTCATCCCCAATAGCTGGATTAAAATTTGCAAAGATAAAACAGTAAAGAGGCAAAACTAAAGTTATAAAATATCTACTATCACTAGAGATATAAATTAAACCCAAATGAAATATCAAACCAAATATAGAAACACTAAGCCAGATATCCAAATATGAGTTAAAAACCATACCAGAACCTTCTCCAAGACCCAATATCTCTTGAGGTTTTAGGGTAAAATAAGCCTCAACAAATCCAAATCCATATCCACCTAACATATAAGAATCTTTTAAAAGATCCATAATAATCAAAAAAGCTTTCCCTCTCTCTTTTTCAAGCTTCTCCAAAATCATAGCCTCAGAGATGATAGGGTCACTAAGAGAGCTATTTATAATAAAAAAAAGCACTATAAAAAGAAGTACCGATAAGATAACTTTAAAACTATCAATTGAAGATAATAGTTTTAATACAGGATGAGAGTTTTCTAAATATTTAGGTTTATATCTATTTGAGTATAGAAGTAAAAGTATAATTTTATACAATACAAGTATTATTAGTATAACAACCAAAGCAATCCATACAGTTTTATTTTTAGATAGCCCCAAAGTGATGATAGAAAAACCATATAAAAGATACAAAACCAACATATTTTTAGGCCAAAAATTCATCTGAAATCTAGTTAAAAAACTTATACTTAAAACTCCACCAACACACAAAGCAAGCCAACCAGCTTCTAAAAATGTACCTTGATAATCCAAATACAAACTTCCGCCAAACCCACTCCTATAACTTACTATTTTATCAATTAAATCTTGTGGTAGAGGTACAAACTCTACAATAAATGCATTTAAACAGTAGACAAACAGCACTATCTCTATCATCAAAATAAATTTTTCTAAACTCATCTTTTTTACAACTCTAGCCCCAACATAATAAGCAGCAGGAAACAAAAGAAAATATTTTACTAAAAAATTTATCTCTTTAAATTTAATCTCAGTTGAATTAAAACTTATCAAACTCATAACTACTGCAGAGATAAAAAAATACAACAAAATATCAAACTTTAACTCTCTATTTAATATATCATCAACAATAAAAAGCATAAAAGTAATCAATATAAAAAGTTGCCCAATTCTAACACCCTCAATTAAAGTAAAAGAGGGAATAGATAAAAAGACAAAAATTGCCAAGGAGATAAAAAAATAAACTTGCTTAACAAAAGGGGTACTCTTAAAAAATGTTGTCAAAATACTACCTTTTTTACTATTATGTTAAGTTGTTATTATGCCAATTTTTTATTATGGTTAATATATTTTTTATTCTCTTTTCGTGCTATTATCTTAATATATTTTTTATTAACACCATTTAAAACAAACCCTAAATTTTTAATAGAGTTTTTTAAAGCTATATTTTCCATGTATGTTACAAAACTCTTTTCAGAATAGTTTGATTTTAAAACACTTATGACAAGATCTGCTTTTTTCATCAAAAAGACTCCCTCAGCAGCCACTCCAGCAGGTGGCAAATCTATAACAATATAGTCATACATCTCTCTTAACTCATCTAGCATCTTATCGATATGATCTGAGTTAATTATCTGCATAGGATTAGATACTTTTGGACCAGATGGTATGACATATAAATTTTTAAATTCATTTGATCTATATGTAACTTGTGAAAGCTCTTTTTTATTAAACAGTACCGAAGATAGTCCTATCTTATTGTCTAATCCAAATTTTAAATGAATTTCAGGAAGTCTGAGATCTAGTGATAAAAGTACTGTTTTTTTATCTCCCATACCAAGACAAATTGCTAGATTTGCAGCTACTGTGGTTTTACCCTCTCCTTTTACCATTGAGGTTAATGCTATAACTTTAGATTTTTTCTCTTGGTTAAACCCATCTACTCTATCTCTAAGAGACCACATCATCTGTGAAGCTATAGAGTTAGGCTCTTTTGCTACAAAAAGATCGTTATAAAGCTTTTTATCTTTTATATAAGGAATTGTCCCAAGATATGGTTTTTTTGTAAGCTCTTCAACTTCACTAGGAACTGTAATCTTTTTTGCAAAATATTGAGAAACTAGAGCATAAATTAATCCAAAAAGTAGACCTAAAATTGCACTCAAAAGGAGTAAGATCGACTTTCTTGGCTTTATTGCTCTATCTGGCAAAAAAGCATAATCTAATACTCGATAAGTGTAATCACTTTGTATCTTTTCTGATATATTTAACTGTCTTTTTTTATCAAGAAGAAGTATATAGTTCTTCTCTATTAGATTATGTTCTCTTTTTAATTTTGCATAACCTAACTCTTTTTGTGGAACAGAAGTTAAATTTGACTTATATCTATTTAAGAAGGAGTTTAATTTAGCTCTTTTTATATCTGCATTTTTTAACAATTTTGCCAAAGCTCTATCCAAAATCATAGTTTTTTGTGCAATGATTTTTTTAAGAGCAACTATCTGTGGATGTTTTATCTTATATTTTTTTCTAAGCTCTTTATACCTAGTTTCATCAGCAAAAATTGAATCAACAAGCTTAATCAAGTTTTCATTATTAAGTTGTGAAATACTTGTCAAAATATCTTTATAGTCATAATTTTTTCTAAACATTTTATTTATATCTTTGATATTATGATATAAAATTTCAATATCTTCAAGGTCATGCTCATATTTAGAAATTGTATTAATTAAATTTTTTGTCTGTTCATTTATCCCTGTTACTCTATTTATCTCTACAAATTCTTGAATTTTATTTTCAGAGTTTTCAAGATTCACTCTCTCTTTGCTTAACTCTGACTCAATAAAGTCTAGATGAGTTTGTGCTTGAGATACTTGTTTAGTTTTAGTGACTTTCATATACTCTTTAATTAGTGTATCTACAAGCTTTTTAGCATCTTTTGGTCTATTGTCATCATATATTATTTTAATAATACTTGATTTTGAGCTATTTTTTATAACAGTTAAATTTCTTAAAACTTCATCTACATTTTCCCTTTGATATTTAACCTTAAAATAGACCTCTTTTACATTTGAAAAATGATTTTTCATAATTGTAAAATCCATATAATCACTCTTTATTGGCTTAGCAAATTGATAAATAAGTGCTTTTGTCTTTTTTGAACCAAGTCCATTTTTAGAGATTAAACTAAGTGCAAAATGTTTATCATCAATAAGCTCAAGATGAAAAACTTTATGATAAAAACTCTCATCTTTTATATTTAAGTTTTTTACTAAAAAAGGTGGCTCAGCCTCCAATAACTTATAGCTATTTAAACCAATCTTATCTAAATACTCAATATTAACTTCAAGTTCACTTATAACTTTTGAAATTAAATATCTTGATTGTAAAAAATCCATCTGTGTCTCAAAATGTCTCTCATATTCACTCTCTTGACTAACCTCAACTGCTGAAATACCAAGTAAATTATACTTAGGAATAACTTCTAAGGTTGCATCTGTTCTATAAACTTTTTTAGCAAACATTAGATATATAATTGTCAACAAAATAAAAAAGAGTGTAATTAAAAAAATCGACCTTTTATAATCAGAAATCTTATCAAAAAAACTTCTACCGTGAAACTCATGTTCGCTTATGCTCATCTTCTAATTCCTCGTATAAGCTTGGTAGAGTGCAAAAGTACTAAAAAGTGTATTTATCCAACCAAGTGAAGGATTTGCTCCACTTAAAGGAAGATTAAAATCTTTAACTCTATTATGTGCAACATAAACAATATCATCTGGCAATAGGTTGATATTTGCCCTATTTATACTACTCATATCTGTTAAATCAATATGTAAAATTTGATAATTATTTTTTCCACCTCTTACAACTTTTATAGTATCTCTTGAAGCAAAATCACTAAGTCCACCTACTAAAGAGATTGCCATTATCGGTGTTAGAGTTCTCTGTTTTGAGAGTTCAATCGCTCCTGGATTTTTAACCTCTCCCAAAACATAAACTTTTTGATTTAAAACATCAACTCGAAGAGCAGGCTTCTCTAAATAAAGGGAGTATTTTTTATAAAGTATATCTTGAAGCTTTTCTTTGGATTTACCAGCAACTAAAATTTTACCAATAATAGGCATTGTTATAGTACCAGCTGAACTAACTTCTAT
Source organism: Campylobacterales bacterium (assembly GCA_027068765.1). Classification (GTDB taxonomy): domain Bacteria; phylum Campylobacterota; class Campylobacteria; order Campylobacterales; family QNZT01; genus SZUA-1433. The sequence continues at coordinate 16,660 of JAMOMC010000173.1, read as the reverse complement.
ACCAACATCTAAGGTAGCTGAATCTTTACTCTTTGTGCTAAGTTCAGGATACTCAAAAAAGACTATTGAGAGACGGTCTGATGGTTTTATCTTATAATCTTTTGAAATAAAGTTTTGATTAAAACTATGTTTTGTTTTAACATTGTTTGAAAAAAGTTGACTATTTTTACCACTACATCCACTAAAAAAGAGAAAAGAAGTGATAAAAATAATTAAAATTTGTAAAGTTTGCACAAAATATCCCTAAAAAGTTTTCATTAATTCTATATCGACATAAAGTGAAATTTATTTAACAATAAATAATATAACGGGAATAACTGTTTTTAAAATCTAATCTAAGAGATTAAAAGATATTTTTTATGCAATTTTTAATTATAAGTAAGATGGTAAGAGCAAAACATGACCCAAAGAGAGAGACGTGGGAAGTTTTAGCACAAATCTCTAAAGAGTCTTGGTTTTTAGAGACTGGTAAAAAAGCTCCTAAGCATTTGGATAAAAGTAAAGTTACTATTTTGCAACAGGTCTAATAAACAAAATGTAAATTATCTCAAAAAAGAGAAAAACTAAATCACCTAGTCAAAATCTGACAATACTTCTCTCTTAAAACTGTAGTATTAACAGCCCCTTGAGTACATTCAAAACGACCATTACCTGCTACATTATAAGTAAAGTTCACATCTACATTCATAACTTTAAAAGCATATGAAGTTACAGCAGTTTTTTGCCAATATCCATTTTTATCTGTTGAATAAAGAGGATAATCAAGAAGTTGCCCAATAGTAGCATTTCCATCAAAAATCTCTGCTCCAATAGTTATACCTGCATCATCAAGTGCTACAGGCCAAGCAGAGCCTCTAGCTTGAAGCATGTTTGTGTTTCTCACCAATGTTATCGCATTTCTAATTGCTGCTACTTGTGATTTTCCTTTTACAAACATAGCATCATCTCTTGTAACTGCCATCTTTGAAACTGCAATACTAGCCAAGATGCCAAGTACAACAATAACAAAAACTAACTCTATCATGGTAAATGCTTTTTTCATATCTTCCCTTTTTAATTGTAAATTCTTGACCCACCAAAGTTATGCACTTTGATAGAATTTTCTAATAATTTATTTAAAGCCACACACAAACCTGCACTGCTATTTTCAGACTTAACTGTTAAACTTCCATTTAAATCATCTACTTGAAAACTTAAACACTTAGCTGTTTTTGCATCATTGCTAAAATAAGACAAAGTTGTTAAATCCCCATCATAGTCATTGAACGAAACATCTACTAGCTTCTCATTTGTCATATCACTAAGTTTTGAAAAAACACCTTGTGCTGTGTAGTATGTCCCTATACCTGTTATGATATTGTTTACCTCAACAACACTAGCAACAGCTTCTGCATCATCTCTTGTTGCTGCAAGCTTTGGTATAGCCACAGAAGCTAAAACACCCAAGATAACGATAACAAAAACAAGTTCTATCATAGTAAATGCTTCTCTTTTGCTTTTCATTTCTCACCTTTTTTAACTTTTAAATACTCGTAATGTTTATGAATATTTAAAAATTAAAATTTATAAGGTGGATTTTATCCACCCTACAAAGCTATCATTTAGTAAATTGAAGAACCACCAAATGTATGCTCAGTAACTAATTTAGATACCGATTTATTAAGACCTCTACAAAAAACTGAAGCAGCTATTCCTGCAGCATCTTGAGTAAGAGTGATTGTTCCATTTGTATCATTTGCAACAATATCTATACAGTTTTCTCCTCTTGTTTTATCTCCATAACTAACTGTAGCACCTGCTTTAAAATCAACTGTTCCAGCAAGTGTTTGATCAGTCGTAAGATCTGTATAAAGTGTAACATTTGTCATTCTGCTAACATTTGTATCAAACTCACCCTTAGCTGTATAGTAAGAACCAATATCAGAAATTAATGCTGAAATCTCTGTAGATGCTTTTGCTATATTTGCATCATCTCTTGTTGCTGCCAATTTTGGAATCGCCACTGATGCCAAAATACCTAAAATCACGATCACGAAGACCAACTCTATCATTGTAAAACCACTTCTTTTCATAAAAGAACTCCTTAAATTTTTTCCCCGACTCTTTTTGTGCCGTTAAGAGTATATCGACTAGATTAAAAATATCTTTACCCCTTTTTAGGTACAATAGTATAAAAAGGTAGATACCATGGATGCAGTAAGACTCTCTTGTGCAGAGATAGATATCTTAAAAGAGTCGATTTTACAGGTAGACTCAAAAGCTAAGATTTATCTTTTTGGTAGTAGAGTAGATTTAGATAGAAGCGGTGGTGATATAGATATTCTTATTTTATCTGATTTGATGAGATTAAAAGATTTAAGAGATATTAGATTGAGATTTTTTAAAGAGTTTGGAGAACAGAAGCTAGATATAGTACTAGATACTCACTCTGTTTCCAAAGCATTTACAAAAATCATACAACAAAAGGTAGTCCAATTGTGAAAAAAGTTTTAGAAGAAAATATCCGTTTATTAGAAAAACAAAAATCATGGCTTGATATCTCATATGAGGAGTGCAAAGCTATAGGAGTTAAAAAAGAGTATAGTATTGATGAGTTTGGCAAGTTTGAAACTTTGTGCAGTAGGTTTAGTAGAAGTATTGATTTTTTAATAAGAAAATTTTTAAGAACACTTGACGCTTATGAGTTTGAAACACAAGGCACTCTTATAGATGTGGTTAATCGAGCAGATAAAAGAGGACTATTTGAAGATATAAAAGATATCCACATAATGAAAGACATCAGAAATACAATAGTCCACGAATATATCGAAGATGAGTTAGTTGAAGTCTTTGATGAGTTGATGATATATGTACCAAAATTACTACAAGTGATGTCAAACACTCTGCAGTATGCAGATGAAAAAACATAACTACACTACTATTGCCATTAAATTATATATAAACCTTTGTGGTTTTCCCTGCTTTATGTTTAATATTTAAATAAATTTCTAATATACTACACTTTCATATCAATATATAAGGAGTTTTTATGAAAAAAATAGCATTTATTTTCCCTGGGCAAGGTTCACAATCTTTTGGGATGGGGAAGGATTTTTTTGATAACTCTGATGTAGCTAAAGAGATGATTTTAAGTTCAAGTGAAAAATTGGGGTTTGACTTTGAAAAGCTTCTATTTGTGGAAAATGACCTCCTAGAGCAGACTATGTACACTCAACCTGCTATCTTTCTTGTAAGCCAAATAGCACATAAACTATTTGAAAATGAGATGAGTATAAAGCCTGTTTTTGCTCTTGGACATTCACTTGGGGAGTTTTCGGCTCTTTGTTCAGTTGGGGCTTTGGATTATCTTGATGGTGTAGAGCTTGTTCATAAGAGAGGTAAGCTTATGAGCGAAGCTTGTGAGGGTGTTGATGCTGGCATGATGGCACTTATTGGTCTTGGTGATGAAAAAGTTGAAAAGATTACTGAAGATGCAAGAAAAGATGGCAAAGAGATCTGGGCGGCAAACTATAACAGTGATGGTCAGATAGTTGTGGCAGGGATTAAAAATGATCTTGCATCTTTAGAAGATACTTTTAAAAAAGAGGGTGCCAAAAGAGCCATTCTTCTAAACATGTCGATAGCTAGCCACTGCCCTTTACTAAAGTCAGCAAGCTCTCCTGTTGAAAAAATTTTACAAGAGGTTATAAAAGATGAATTTATAGCACCTATCATCTCAAATGTCACAGCTAAAAGTTACTCTACAAAAGATGAGGCTATCTCACTTTTGGCAAAACAATTAACAAAACCTGTTTTATATAAACAATCTATTGAAAACTTCTCTAACGATGTAGAGCTTTTTATAGAATTTGGAGGAAATGTCTTAAAAGGGTTAAACAGACGAAGCACCAAAGTACCAACTCACTCTATCACAGATATGAAAACTCTTGCAGAGGCATTTGAGCTTTTATCATGAAGATAGCACTATCACAAATCTCTCCAAAACTAAGCCGTGACAACTTTGATATACATGAAAATGCCATTTTAGAAGTTGCTAAAAATGCTGATGTTATCGTCTTTCCTGAACTCTCAATGAATGGATATATGCTTATGGATTCAGTTTATGAAGATGCATTTTTACTAAGTGAGCTTACTCTTTTTGAAGAGCTTAGTAAAGATATAGACATAATCATAGGAGCAGCAACAAAAGAGGAGCATAAGATATATAACTCAGCTCTTTATTATAGTGAAGGAAAACTGATAAATATCCACCATAAAAATAATCTTCCAAACTATGGAATGTTTCAAGAGTCTCGCTTCTTTTTTGAAGGCAGAGGATTAAAAAGTTTTGAAACGGAGTATGGAAAAAGTATGATTGTTATTTGTGAAGATCTTTGGAGCTCCAAAAATATAAATAAAATTTCAATTTTAAAACCAGATATTTTATATGTTATAGCAGCCTCCCCTGCTCGTGGATTTTTGGAAAATGAGCTAGAGATTGAAAAAAAATGGAGACGAATCCTCTCAACTACTGCAATTTTATCAGGTGCATCTGTTGTGTTTGTAAATCGTGTTGGATTTGAAGATGGATTAGGATTTTGGGGAAAAAGTATGATATTTAACCCCTCAGGCACAATAGAGCTAAGTGCAAAAATATTTGAAAGAGATATGATTATAGGCAAAGTTGATAGAGGTTTATCAAAGGTGCAGAAGTATCTACTAAGAACAAGTTAAGGAGAGAGATGAAAATAGCGATAATGGGAGCAATGCCCGAAGAGATAGAGCCGTTGTTAGAGTATTTTGGAGATTATAAGAGTGAAAAAGTAGCTGGAAATACCTACTATACGACAAAATACAAAGATTTAGATTTAGTCATAGCTTATAGCAAAATTGGAAAAGTATTTGCATCTCTTACAGCTGCTACTATGATAGAGAAGTTTAAAGCTAAAAAACTTCTATTTAGTGGAGTAGCAGGAGCTATAAATCCAAAGTTAAATATAGGTGATTTGGTAGTTGCTACAAAGCTGTGTCAACATGATTTGGATATTAGTGCTTTTGGGCACCCTTTTGGATATGTTCCTGAAGGTTCTGTTTTTGTTGAGAGTGACAAAGAGTTATTAAAAATTTCCAAAGATGTTGCAAAAGATTTAAATATACCACTACAAGAGGGCATAATTGCCACGGGTGATCAGTTTGTAGCAGATGAAAAGAGAAAAGAGTGGATAAGCAAAACTTTTAAAGCAGATGCTTTAGAGATGGAGGGTGCATCTGTGGCTGTTGTTTGTGAAGCACTTGATGTTCCATTTTTTATACTTCGTGCAATTAGTGATAGTGCTGACATGGATGCTGGTTTTAATTTTGAAGAGTTTTTAGAGAGTTCAGCAAAAAATAGTGCCAAATTTATCATACATATGTTAGATATTTTGGCAAAAAAGTAACAGATGATAAATATAAGCAAAAACCTCTTAAGAATAGTAGGCAAAACAAATGCAAAATATAACCTTATCTGTGAGGGTGACAAAGTTCTTTTAGGCTTAAGTGGCGGTAAAGACTCACTAACTTTAGCTCATGTTTTAAATAGACAAAGAAGAGTTACCCCTTTTGATTTTGAATTTTTGGCAGTTTGTATAGATTATGGGATGGGTGAGGATTTGAGTGTTTTGACAGCTCACTGCAAAGAGCATGATATACCATTTGAAGTGATTCAGACAAACATTTATGAAACTGCCAAGGAAAAAATTCGCCAAAACTCATCATTTTGTAGCTTTTTCTCCAGAATGAGAAGAGGAGCTTTATACAAAGTAGCTAAAGAGAGAGGTTTTAATAAAGTTGCTCTTGGGCATCATTTTGATGATGCTGCAGAGAGCTTTTTTATGAACTTTTTATACAATGGAGCTTTAAGATCTATGCCACCTATCTATAAGGCTGAAAATGGACTCTATGTAATTCGTCCCATCATAATGGTTAGAGAGAGACAGCTTATCGATACAGCCCATTCTAACAATCTACCACTAATTGGGGATGAAGCATGTCCTGGGATGCAGTTTGATGTTAAGATGCCTTATGCAAGAGCTAAAACAAAAGAGCTTTTACATAATATTGAAAAAGATAACAATAAGGCTTTTGTATCTATGAGAGCGGCATTTGAGCATATTCATCAGAGTAGTTTTTTTGATAAAAATTGGAGCGATAAAAAATGTATATAAAACTATCTATTTTAGTACTTTTTTTACTTTTAAGCGGATGCGAAAAAGTAGATAAAGATGAGTTAAAGGCCTTAAATAATTTGCAAGTTGAAAAAAATAGTACAAAAGAGCCAAGTGAAAAGATATCAAAAATCGAAGAGAATCTTACAAAAACAGTTGTTCAAGATAACACTACTATTGTAGAAAATAGACCCATTTTGGAAGAGAACATAACTTTACCTGCTGTTGTAAAAACAGATTTTACCACTGAACAGAAATATTTTCTCTCATTAGAATCAATAGAAAAAGATATAAAGCTTGCCCAAGATAGCTCAAATTATCAACTAGCAATAGCAACACTAGAGAGTGAAAAAGAGTTACAACTAAATAAAAATGATGCCCAAAATAAAATTGATTTAGCAAAAATAGAACTTCAAAAGATAGAAGAAAAAGAGAAATCAAAACAAACTTTACAACAAAAAACACAAGAAAAAGAGTTACAGAAAATAAACAATAATCAAATACTAGCACAAGAGCTTGAACAAAATAGAGTGCTTTTAAAAAAAGAAGAGCTTGAGATTTATAAAATTGTTGTAGCAATTGTTGGATTTTTAATTATGGTAATTTTATTGATATTTTATCTACTTAGAAAAAGTGCTCAAGATAAAAAAGCAAAACTTGCAGAAGATGAGCAAAAGCAAAAGATGAATTTTAAAATCATGGAAGAGCAGAGTAAAAACTTAGACAAAATGTTACAAGTAATCACTCAAAAAGATCTATCAAATAGTGTAGAGAAAGAGATATTAAATACCATAAAAGAGTCTCAAAAAAGAACACTTATATTTGAGGAGAAACCTAAAAAAGGGTTAATTTTTAGGAGGTGATATACCCTCCTACTCCTTGAACCAAAACAACTTCACTACTGTGAAGCATCTTTAAATCCTCCGTAAAACCACTTTTGCTAAATAATATATACTTTTTTACAGGCAAAGAACTATCTATTTTGAAAGTTTTATTTTTCAAAGTTTCTAGTATATCTATGCCTACTTTTTTATTACTATATTTGCACTCTGCCACTATGAGATAATCTTTAGCTATACCAATAGCATCTATTTCGCTAGATTTATCCCACCATCTGCCACACTTTAAAACATCATAGTTTTTAAGAATATATCGTATGGCTAAATCTTCATAAGTTTTAGATACAAAGGAGTTAAAATTTTCTTTTATCTTTTTTATAACATAAGAGGTATTTCCAATCTCTAACTGACTTTTGTAAGGCAGAACATAACTAAACCAAAATTTAAAAAAATTATCTTTGATAAAATAGAGTCCTTTTTTACTTTTTTGAGGATTAGTTTCAGTTATCGGAACTTCTTTATAGATGATATCTAGTTCAATTAGTTTAGATATAAAAGAGGTAATATTTTTGACATCTTTGTTTAGTTTACCTGCAATGTTTCCTATCTTGTGTTCACCATTTGCAATGGTCTCAAGAATAGAGAAGTAAGTAATTGGTTCATTTACTTCATTTTGTAGTATAAATTGCGGTTCATTGTATAGGTATGAGTTTGAATCTAGGATATTGTTTTCTATACTTTTAAAGATATCATTAGTCTCTTTAAACATCTCAAGATATTTTGGTACCCCATAAAGCAAAGCATAAAGCTCTATCAACTCTTTTTCTGTTTTATTTGGAAAAAATCCTCCCAAATGTTCAAAATCTATCGCTTCAAGTTTGATAGCAGAAGTTCTCCTGCCATAAAGTGGTGCATTGTAAGAGAGGGTTTGCTCATACATCATAGAGATGATAGAGCCACAAAGGATAAGATGAATATTTTTGACTTTTAATAGTTCGTCGACGATATACTGAAACTGAGATGGTATAGATTTGTCTAATTTTGTAAGATACTGAAATTCGTCTATGATAACAACAAGCTTTTTATCAAAAGTTACTTTTGAAATATACTCAAAGAGTTGTTTAACATCGCTTAGCTGAAGACCTCTTAAAAACTCATCATTTAAGTGTGAGGCTACTATATCTTGAAATCTTTTTAAAACGATAGGTAAAGTCTCTAAAGTAACTAAAAAATAGATAGAGGGTTTATCAGATAAAAACTTTTTTAAAAGAGTTGTTTTACCTACTCGTCTTCGTCCATAAAGAATAGTAAATCTAAAATCATCACTCATATATTCGCTCTCTAAAATAGATAACTCTTTTTCTCTGTTTATAAACATCTCAATCTTTACCTCTTTTATCGTTTTTAGATTATAATAATACAAAAACGATACTTAAAATTTTTAATGTTGCTATTTGCTTACTCTCTAGCTTACCTTTTTTAGTTTTATTTTGTTAACATGAGTTTAGTTATAAAAAAGGAGCATATCATGGCAAAAGTTGGAGATTTAGCATTAGTTAAGCTTGCTGGGAATATTTTAAAAGGGACAAGAGCTAAGTTTGAAAAATTTATGGAACATAAGGAGCCACAAACTTATGAGGAGTATAAAAAATCTTGGGAAGAAAAAGAGAAGAAAAAGAACCCCATAACACCAACATCTACCAAAGTAGAAAAAGAGGATAAAAAACCTAAAATTGAAAAAAAGCAGGAACAACAGGAACAAAAAGATAGTATAGTAAAAAAAGAAGTTATAAAAAAAACACCTAAAAAAAGTACATCCACAAAAACGGGCATAGATACAAAAAACAAAACAGACAAAGAGACTACATCTGTTAAAAAAACTACAACAACAAAAGAACAAACAAGCTCTAAAAAAGAAGCAAAGATAAAACTATACACCAAAGATGTAAAAAAACATTATGGAAGTGTAGATACTAACTTTTTAGAGATTATAGTAAAAAACCTAGGTCCATCTATCTATAGAAAAGATGCTGAACTGGTCTCTTGTAGTGATCCAAAAGAGTTAGATACTGTTAGAAAAAACTTCTGTATAAAAAAATTAGGATTTGATAAAAGCGAGAGTGAGATGCTTGATACTGAGATTAAAAAAGTTTGTGAGAGAATGAAGCCATCTAAGATAAAATATAGAGCAACTTTTTACTATATTTTGGCAAAAAATCTAAAAAAAGAGTCAGTTTTAAACTAACTCTTTTATAGCTTCGATAAAAAGCTTACTATCATTTAAACACTTGGAGACTATGTACTCTGTGTAACCTAAATCATCTGCTATCTCTTTATACTCAATTTCTAACTCAAACTCCGTCTCAGAGTTATCCAAGATAAATGATATAGGATAGATTAAAACTTTTCTATTTGAAATGCACTCTAACTTAACATCAAGAGCTGGTCCTATCCACTCCATGGGACCTACTTTTGACTGATATGCTAAGTGTACATTTTTAAAATTTATCTCCTGTTCTTCTAGCATCTTTGTTAAAATCTCTACATTTTCAACTGTCTCTTTTTGGTAACTATCTCCATTTTCAATAATCTTAACAGGCAGAGAATGAGCTGAAAATATCAAATCAAACTCTTGTACTTTTTTATCTTTCATAGTTGTTTTTATCTGCTCTATGATAGCTTGGTTGTAAGTTTTGTTTTTATAAAACCTAGAGTAAATTTTAAGATTTGGAGAGTACTTAGCCTCACTTAAAGCTTCATAAAAATCCTCTAACGACGACTTTACGGTAGTAGTTGAGTACTGGGCATAAAGTGGAATAACCACGATATCTTCAACACCTTTAGCCTTAAGCCATTTAACCTCAGAGAGTGCATATGGAGGAGTATATCTCATGATATTTACAACTTCAAAATCTGGAATCTGTTTTTTTATATTTGCCAAAAAAGTTTTTGTATGTTCTACTAGTGGAGATTTTCCACCAATTTGGGCATAACTTTCACTAGCTTCACTCTTTCTTCCTGCGATAATTCTTGAAGCTATATAGCTTCTTAAAAGTCCACTTTTTACTGTAATGATATTTTTATCATTAAACATGTTTTTTAAAAAAACTTCAACCTCTTCGATGTTTCTAGGAGCCCCCATGTTTAAAAAAACTATCGCCTTTTTCATCTTCTTAACCCAAGCATATTCTAAACCCCTTCTCTCCTTCAAGTAACTCTATCTTACCATCATGTGCCTTGATAATCTCTAGTGAAAGTGCAAGACCAAGCCCTGAACCTTTTAATTTTGTAGTCTCAAATGGCTCATATAAAATATTTTTATCCTCTATCTCTACCCCACTATCTTTAACTATTATTTCACCATCTTTATACAAAAACAAGATGTGACCTTCATCATTTTCATCCTCTTCAATTGCATCTACACAATTATAAAGAAAGTTTTGCATTACAATACAAAGAAGTTCAAAATCAGCCACAATCTCACAATCTTCAAAATTAATGTTAAGCTCTATATCTTTTGTCCTTGCATAATGCTCAAATGAATCTTCTATAACCTCTCTTAAAGCTTCAAGAAAAAAAGGCTCTTTATTTACACTAACTCCTTTTGTAAAAAGAAGAGTTGATTTTATAATTCTCTCAACTCTATATATTGACTTTTTTATCTCTAAAACTATCGGTTTATTGCTTAATTTTACCCGCCCCATCAAGGTGCCTGCAAGAAGAGAAATAGAACCTATGGGATTTCGTATCTCATGAGAGAGATGTGCTGCTACTTGACCCATTGAAGCCAGCCTTGAAGATCTTTTTTGTTCAGTTATATCAGTTGCTAAGATGAGTAGTTTATCTCCTGCTTTTGTGGATTTTACAAGGTATGTTCTATTTTTAAACTCTAACTCTTGTGATTTTTGATTGCTATCTATCTTGGAGATTAAATCTGAGATTTTTGTAGCCTCCTCATTTTGCATATAAATATGTCCACTCTCATCAAAAACCCAAAGTGCATCTGGCAAAAAATCTAAGATAATTGAGTTTATATTTTTAAGCTCTTTAAACTCATCTTCAATAGTATAAGAGTGCTCTATTATCTCTTGTAAACCTTGTAGTAACTGCTCTTTATCTTTATGGTCTAGTTTTTCTAAAAGCTCTTTTTTAAGCATATAACAGTTCCTTAAATGAATCTAAATCATATAATTGTATATTTTCATCACTATGTTTTAAAAGCTCATTACTAAATCCATTTTTTGAAAAAAGAGCAAAGATATCGACTTTCAACCCTGCAAGATTAGACTTTTTTTGAAGTTTGTTGAGAATATTTTTTGAGATTTTTTGATTTTTCCACTTACACTCTCCTGCAATTATCTTTCCTTTTGAAGTTTTACAAAACAGATCAAGCTCAACCTTTTTATCCCAGTAACTCCCACTCTCTACACACTCAAACTTTTTTAAAATCAACTCATTTGAGAGAGTTTCAAAAATAAATGATATATACCTGTTAAGATCTTTTTCAATTTTTAAAATTACACCAGAGAAGTCTCCTGCTTCCAAAAGAGAGCTATTTGGGGCTATAAAAGTAAACCAAAACCTATAAAAATTTTTACAAAATCGTATCTTATCTTCTATATGATAACCTCTAAACTCTTTTTTTATCTGCTGTTTTGCAAAAACTCTAAGAGGCTTCTCGCGGCTAAGCTCTTTTTTTATAATTTTCTTCTCAAAAAGTATTTTATAAAGAGTAAAACCATAATTAGGCGAAATACCGTTTTTAAAAGCGCAATAAGTTTTGGCATCTCCTACACAAATGCGAAAAAGCATCTTCTCCATATCTCTTTGCATTTTAAGATCATCACTATAGATAAATAGACTTTTCAAATCTTTATATTTTTTCAAGATATTCTCTTCAATATTTTGCAATAAATTATCATAATTATGCAATCTTTCAAGCTCTTTAAAACCATCAAACACCGCATAATAGGAAATTAACTCTTTTATCTCAAGATATGGAAAATTTGCACTAAGCTCTTTCAAAACTACCTTTTTACTTTTATTATAACATATTAAACTCTTTTAGCTAGAATACCCTTTTTTAAAAAGGCTAACTTTATGATTGTTTTAGATGATAGATATGGTTATGATATAAACTTAAAGCAATTGGAGTCTATAAAAGAGAGATTAACCCAAAAAGAGATAGAGTTAATTTTTGTAAAAAGTGACGAAATGCTACAAATAAATGAAAAGTTTAGAAAAATCAAAAGCCCAACAGATGTTTTAAGTTTTCCACTTACTGATATGCCAAATTGTCCCTTAGGCACAGTTATCATAAATATTGATAAAGTAAAAGAGGTATCTAAAGAGTTAGGACATCAAAAAGATGATGAATTAAAACTACTGTTTATTCACGGACTTTTGCATCTTTTGGGTTTTGACCACGAAAAAGATAATGGAGAGATGCTAGAAAAAGAGAGAGAGCTTATAAAAGAGCTAAAGTTACCAAAGAGTTTAATTTTAAGGAGTGTATGAGTGGAGTATATTATATTTATCGTGTCGATGGCGGCACTTATAAAAGGTGCTGATTATGTTATTACTGAGTCTGAGAAGATTGCATTTCATTTTAATATTTCTCATTTTGTTATTGGAGCTACTATCGTTGCTCTTGGTACATCTCTACCTGAGATGGCAGCTTCTGTTTTTGCGAGTATTGATGGCAAAAGTGATTTAGCTGTATCAAATGTTATAGGAAGTACCATTTTCAATATCGCTTTAGTTCTTGGAGTTGTATTTATACTAGCAAAAAAGCTAGCTCCAAAAAGAGATATGTTTGCCCAAGATAGTGCTTGGGCTCTTTTTCCAATTTTAATCTTTTTGGTTGTTGGTTATGATGGTGAGATTTCAAGATATGAAGGTTTTATCTATATACTTGTGATGGGTGCATACATAATGTTCCTAACTAGCGATGCCAATGCACTTATTGGTGAAGTAAATAAAGATGCAAGAGATAGTAAGTTTGATTGGAAAAGTACTGGTATCTGGCTTGGTCTTGGATTTGCTATGGTGATTATTGGAGCATATTTTACTATTGAAAGTGCATCTACTATAGCTAGAAATTTTGGTGTTAGTGAGTGGATAATTGGTCTTATTCTCATAGCATTTGGTACATCTTTGCCTGAACTTGTTGTCTCTATCCAAGCTGTTCGTAAAAAAAATGCAGATATGATTTTAGGAAATATCATAGGAAGCAATGTTGCAAACTTTACCATAGTTTTAGGAGCAGCTGCACTTGTAAATCCTCTTAGTGTAGATTTTTCTACAAATGCTTTTGATATTATGATAGCTCTTATTGTAACAATTATGATGGTATTTATAACCGCAAATAAACTCTATAATAGATCAAGTGGTATTGTTTTACTACTAGTTTTAGCCCTAATGCTTGGAAATACTCTAACTTCAGCATGAAAAAACTACTAACACTACTACTATTTGTAAATATACTAAATGCAGATATAGTAGTCTTTGGTGATCAGTATGAGGTAGAGGAAAGTGAAAATTTTAGTATAATCTATACAAAAGAGCATACAAAAGAGGCAAAAAAAGCAAAAGAGACAGAAAAAAAGATTTTAAAAATATATGAAAATTCATATGGCTTTAAACTAGATGATACTCTCTATATCTCTCTTGCATCTTCTAACAACCAAATAGCAAATGCCTTTGCAACACAATTTCCACTAAATTCACAAGTAAACTATATTGGTGGTGCTTATTTGGTTGATTATATGTCGACAACTTCTTGGCTAAAAACTCTTCTTTTTCACGAGAGTGCTCACAACTTTCAACAAAATGCCAAAAAAAATCCTCTCTCAAAATTTACTCATAAAATTGTCAAAAACACACCTGTTGTATTTTTAGGCTTCTTTCCTATTTTTCCTATACCAAATATATTTGAATCAAGTTTTATGCTGGAGGGAAATGCTGTATTTAACGAGTCAAGATTTAACAATGGTGGCAGGCTGTACAATGGAGCTCATCTTGCGATGGCTATAACTCAAGCAAAAGCTAACTTAATAACTCCAAAAAGAACTTACAACTCACATCTATATTTTCCCTACAACACTCACCACTACATAATAGGTGGCTTTTTTCAACTTTTTTTAGCACAAAAACATGGAGTTTCTAAAGTAAATGAGTATTTTTATAACTTCTCAGGACAATATATCCCCATGCAAACATCTACAATTTTTGAGAAAACATTTGGCAATGATTATGAAAAAGAGCTTAGTGAGTATGCAAGTTGGCTACAAAAAGAGTATAAAGGGTTCCAACCTAGCATGGGAGAGATTATCGCTACTTCAAAAAGCTATGCGAAATTAAACTCAAATAAAGATGAGATTTTTTTCTTAACAAGTGATGCTCTATCTGCTCCAACTCTTCAAGTTTTTTCTAAATTTAAAAATAGTTTAAAAGGTAAAAAAGATAACTTTTTATTTGGAGAGGTTTTTAAGGTAAAAGATGAGTATTATACCTCCTCTTCAAGACATACAAAAGTAAACAAAATTCAGATGGGACTTTTTAACTCTAAAGCAAAAGTGCTTAAAAAAACTCACTCCAAAATAATCCAAGGAGTTTTAAAAGATGGCTCTTTTGTCTATTTTGATGTAAATTTATCATTTGATAAAAATGCACTTTTTGTAAGAGATGAATTTTATGATTATGTAAACTCATCAGTTTTTTGTGATGAGTTTGACAATATCTACTACTTCAAACAAAAAGATAAAACAAGAACACTCTATAAAAATAAAAAAGCACTTCTCTCCCTCAAAGGCTGGTACGGCTTTGTAGTAGATGTGAATGAAAATGGAGTTGCTTTTATAACAAGTAGTAAAAATGGAAGCTCTTTATATCTATATGATGGAAATATCACAAGATTAAGCCAAGCAGATGATATAGTAGATGCAAAGTTTATAGACACAAACAATCTGCTAATAACAGCAATCACAGCTAATGGCTACAACTATATAAAAACCCCTATTGTAAAAACCAACAAACAACCATATGAGAGAACTCTATTTTTTGAACAAAGAGATGATTTTAAATTCTCATCTTTTGATTTAAATGAAAGTCTAAACAGCAAATCTTACAACAGCTTTGCAAACCTAACTTTTAGCTCATTTGACCCTAAAATATTAGCAAGTGAAGATGAGATAGGCTTATCTATCTTGGCAAGTTTTAAAGACCCACTTAGTCAAAATAGTGCAAATATATCTCTTTATCATATGGATGATGAGAGTGTTGTTGGAGTTGGTTATAAAAACTCTAGCTCAAGAGTTAGATTTGGAGCAAATATCTATGCAATAGAGACAAATGATAAAAATATATCTAGTAGAGGTTTGGGAGCCTCTTTTGGTGCATCTTATCCTATATATAAAGAGGGATATACAACTATAGATACCGATGCAAATTATTTTATAAGCTACGATAGAGCAAAAAGAAAACCACTTAGCATCTCTTTAAATTATAAAAACTCTAAACAATTTGGAAAAAGTTTATACCCAAATAGCTTAAACTCCTTTTCAATCTTTGCAGTTGATGAAAGAGGTGATAAAACTCTTGGGTTAAGATATAACTTTTTCTATAATTTAGGGTATGAATTTTACACAAACTTAGGAGTAAAATATACAAAAAGTGATGCTACAAAAATAGAGCAAGACAGAGGTATAGAGATAAACAACAACATCTTTTCAATAGACAATGACCCTTCACACTTCACAATGCCAAGCCTAAAACACGACATCTTTGCAAAAAAAGCTTTTAAAACAACTGCATCTATATATAAAGTTTTAAATTTAGACTTCTACTCATTTAAGTTTCCAATATCTCTAAGAAGAGAGAGTATTTATGTAAAATATAACTACTACGATATAACTTTTTTAAATGAGAAAAATAGAAAATTTAACGAATATATATTAGGCTTTAACCTAGATCTACTTCTTCTTCACAATGCCCCTTTTCCAATCTCATTTGAGTATATTCAAAACAGTGATTTAAAAGAGACAAATAAGTTTAGAGTTATGTTTGAAACAGATTATTGAACTTAAATTTTATTATAAATTTTTTACAGTCTCAATCAAGATTTTTCATTAGTATTCTCTCTTCCTCCAATGAAAGATAACGCCATTTACCACTTTCGATGTTGAGTTTAAAACTGCCAATGCTAACTCTATTCAAGCTTAGAACCTTTAAAGGAGTCCCAAATTTCGGGTCTTTCATCGCCCCAAAAAGCCGTCGAATATGTCTGTTTTTTCCTTCGTCAATTTTTACTCTAAGTTTTGTTTTTGCACCACCAATGCCTATTTTTTCGACTTCAAGAGCTTTAAGTAAACCATGTGTACTTTCCACTCCTTTCATAGCCACTGCAATATGTTCGTCTGTTACATAGCCTCTAACCCAAATCTCGTATATTTTAATGCAATTCCCAGGTTTGGTCAACGCATCGCCAATTTTACCATTGGTTGTAAATAATAAAAGCCCCTTAGATTCTAAATCAAGACGTCCTACGGGCATCCATCCGTCATGAAAAACCCAATCGGGCAAAAGATTATAGACTGTTTTTCGCCCAAGCTCGTCAGATCGTGTGACCACATAACC
>JAMOMC010000172.1 GCA_027068765.1 Campylobacterales bacterium | reverse complement strand
CATCACCAACTTTACCACTCTTTTTATTGTCTATAAGCATAAAACTCCACTTTTTTACCCTAAATTTAAATTTAATTATTTTAACTAAATTATATTTAAGTTATTATGAAGTGTAATTTTATATATTCACTTAGCTGTAAATGAATCAACCAAACCGTTTCATTTTTTAATCCAAGTTTTTCTTTAAGTGTTTTTTGTTTTGAGGTGAGTCTAAAAATAAAATCACCTCTTTTATCTCATCTGCAACTTCCATGGTGGTGCCAAAGGTAAAACAAACTCCAAATCTATAAAAGTTTATAAATTTTGAAGTAGTTTTTTAAATATACTCTTAATTAATTGATCTGCTTATGATACTTACATGATTTTTTAAATTACTAGAAAACACCTCAATACCTCCTTTTACAAAAATAGGAATATTTGAAGAGATAGCAAACTCTTGGTTATTAGAGATTATCTTCTCTCCTTTAACTACTAACTCATAATTACCTTGTGGCAAATTATAAACTTCAATCTGCTCTATATTGTCAACTCTATTAGCTTTTGTCTGGATTGCAGCTAAATCTGGATTATTTTTATCTAGTGTATAAGGATGATACACTCTCCCACTCTCCACATTTACAAGCTTTATATCAATATCATTTACTAAACTAACAGGATTAGAAGGATTAGCCTCTTTATCTACCCAACTAATTGTTGTTTTAAAAAGCATCTGCTTTGAAATTGAAAATGGATAAACTCTCTGTGTATTATGAGAGATTGTACCTATTGTTACAAGTGGCTTTGAGGTAGAGAGAGTTCTCACAACATCAACAGATGCTTTAGCATCAATCATCCCAAAACCAACTTTATAATCAGGTCCAATATTCTCTTTATCAACTGCTGTATTAACCATGATAGATTTTAAAACATCATGGCGAATATCAAATCTTCCAGTTGTTTTTTTATACTGTTGCATTATAAGTGCTGCTGCTCCTGTTGCTGCTGGAGTTGCCATAGAAGTTCCACTCATTGAAGCATAACTACTATCACTCTCATTTGTTGCTGAATTAACATATTCACCTCTTACACTCAAATCTGGTTTTACTCTTCCATCAGTAGTTGGTCCAGTAGAGCTTAGCTTTGCAACTCCACTTGAACTCATATTTAAAGCAGCAATTGTAAAGATATTTTTAGAGTTTCCAGGTCCTTTTATAATTCCAAAATCTGCATAACCACTCACATCTCCATCATTTCCAGCTGCTTGAAATACATTTAGAAAAGGGTTATTATAAACTGCTTTATCTTGAATAGAAGCTTCACTATCATAAATACCTAATTTTACTTTATCGCTATATCCATAAGAGTGGTTAGACAAAAGCGTACCATCTCTTTTATAAAGCTCTAATATCGCACTTGAAAAAGATACACTATTAAAACCATATGAAAAAACTGTTGCCTTACTTGCCATACCTTTAGCTTGAGCTTTATCACCATCTCCTATAATAGTCCCTACAACATGAGTTGCATGAAAATTAGTATCTGCATTTGTCTTATTTATAACTCTTTTTATACCATTAGAATTAAACTCTTGATGTGTATCTCTAACAGATCCACCATCAACTACACCAACTCTTATATTTTCACCATTTAATTCATACTCTGCACCCCAAAGTTTTGAAGCATTTATATTTTCTGCACTCTTTGCATTTCTTGTCTCTTTTATACCATTTACAGTAGTAAGAGTTTGACTCTTATCCATATACTGTATCAAAGGAAGCTCTTTTAATTTTTCCAAATCCAAAGATGCAACTCTTATCTTTGCCTCTTTCAACTCTTTTATAGATCTAACAATAGTCGCATCTATGCCATTTGTCTTAAAATACTCTTTTAACTCACTATCAGATAACTCTTGTAAAAAAAGAACATTTAAATTTATAAAAGAGTCAAAACCAAAAGTAGATAATCCACTTGTTGCCATACGATATTCAGATAACATATCAGCTTTAGCCACAAAAGTGCTATCTTGATAATCAATCTTTTCTAAAACTAACTCTTTTGCATAAAAATAGTAGCTAAGTTCCCCAGCATAAACGATTGAACTAACACCGCTGTTGTAAAATTTCTCTTTATTTTTTTTACTTAACGGAGTATTAAATTTTACAATAATGGTTTTATATTTATTTGTTAATGCTCTTGTCTTTAATGTTGTCTGTTCTTTATTATTAGAAAAATCAACCTCTTTACCATTAAGAATTAGTGCATTAGCACTATGTTCTAATAGAGCTAACGAAAAAAGTACCTTAATAGTTAAAGTCGAAAGTTTTTTAATCATCTGTATATTCTCCAATTATTCTTGTTCTTAAAAAGTAATTCGGTCATTTTTTACTTTACTTTAGAAAATTTCTTTACTTTTTGGATAATTTTGTAAAAAAGTATATCTTTTCTTACCATTTGAAACATTTTTTTCACACTTAATCTAAAAATTAAACTATTTGGATATAATCACACGATATTTATATAAGGTAAAAAACAACAATGAGAGTACTTACAGGAATACAAGCTTCAGGAGCTTTACACATAGGAAACTATTTTGGCTCTATAAAACAGATGGTAGAGCTTCAAAATAAAAATGAACTTTTTATGTTTATAGCTGATTATCATGCACTTACATCACTAAAAGACCCAAAAGAGTTAAAAGAGAACACAATAGATATAGCTATAAGCTACCTATCTCTAGGCATTGACCCAAAAAAATGCACTATGTGGGTTCAATCTGATGTAAAAGAGGTGCTTGAGCTTTACTGGATACTCTCAGCTTTTACTCCTATGGGACTTTTAGAGAGAGCTCATAGCTATAAAGATAAAGTAGCTCGTGGGATAAATGCGAACCATGCACTCTTCTCTTATCCTGTTTTAATGGCAGCAGATATTTTACTTTATGATATAAATAGTGTTCCTGTTGGAAAAGATCAAATCCAACATGTAGAGATAACAAGAGATATCGCCATAAAGTTTAATAATCTTCACGGAGACATTTTCACACTTCCCCAGTTTAAAGTACCTGAAAATCTTGCATCTATTCCTGGGATTGATGGCTCTAAAATGAGTAAAAGTTATAAAAATACTATCGATATATTTATGAGTGAAAAAGCACTTAAAAAACAAGTTGGAAAGATTGTAACTGATAGTGTTAGCATAGAAGAGCCAAAAGAGTATAAAGATTGTAATGTATTTGCACTGTGTAAACTCTTTATGAATAAAGATGAATTAGAAGAGTTAAAGCTAAGATATCTTAAAGGTGGAGAGGGTCATGGTCATTTTAAAATGAGTTTAAAAGAAAAAATTTGGGACTATTTTGAAAAGCCAAGAGAAAAAAGAGCTTACTATCTTGAAAATAGAGACGAAGTTTTAGATATTTTAGATAGTGGTGCTAAAAAAGCTAGAATTATAGCCAAAGAGAAAATGATAAAAATTAGAGATACTGTTGGAATTTATAGATAAGGAATGAGATGTTAGATTTAAAAGAGTTAGCAAATAACTTTGAAGAGATAAGTGATAAATTAAAAAAGAAAAATATAGACAAAACACTTCTTAATTCACTAAAAGAGTTATCACTAAAACTAAAAGAAGAAAAAGCCGTTTTAGAGACACTTCAAGCTGAACAAAACTCAAAAAGTAAACTCTTTCCTATCTATAAAAAAGAGGGCAAAGATACAGATGAATTAAAAAAAGAATTAGATAACAACAAAGATAAAATTACAAAAACTCTTCTAAAAACAAGAGAGCTTGAAGAGAGACTTTTTGAAATTGCCCTTGTTATTCCAAATATACCAGATGAGAGTGTACCAAGTGGAGAGAGTGAAGATGATAATATAGAGATTAAAAAAATCCTCAATAAGCCCGTATTTGATTTTGAGCCAAAGGAGCATTGGGATCTAGATAAAAAACAGCAATGGATAGATTTTGAGAGAGGTGTTAAACTCTCAAAAAGTCGTTTTAGTGTACTTAAAGGTGATGGTGCTAAATTAGAGAGAGCTTTAGTAAATTATATGTTAGATTTTAATACTCAAAGAGGTTTTTGTGAAGTGTCAGTACCTTTTATAACAAACAAAGAGTCACTAACAGCAACTGGGCAACTTCCAAAATTTGAAGATGACCTCTTTAAGATTGAAGGTGAGAGTTTATATCTTATACCAACTGCGGAAGTACCTGTTACAAACCTTTACAGAGATGAGATATTAAAAGAGGAAAACCTTCCTATAAAGTTAACATCTCATACAGCCTGTTTTAGAAAAGAGGCAGGAAGTGCAGGAAAAGATACAAGAGGGATGATAAGACAACATCAATTTGGAAAAGTTGAGCTTGTTTGCATCTCTAAACCAGCAGATAGCGAAGAAATCTTTAATTTGATGGTTAAAACTGCAAGTGATCTCTTAAGCTCTTTAAATCTTCATCATAGACTTGTGCTTTTATGTGGGGGAGATTTAGGGTTTGGAGCGGCTAAAACTGTAGATATTGAAGTGTGGCTACCTGGTCAAAATAGATATAGAGAAATAAGCTCTATATCAAATACAAAAGATTTTCAAGCTCGTCGTGCAAAAATAAGATATAAAGATGGTAAAAAAAATAGATTAGTCCATACACTAAATGGCTCTTCACTTGCTATTGGGAGAACTATAATTGCTATAATGGAAAATTATCAACAAAGTGATGGCAGAGTTTTGATACCAAAAGCCCTTGAAGCTTATATAAGATAAAAATATGGCTGATGAAGAGTTTAAAACCATCGATGATGATGATTTAGAGGAAACATCGAAACAAAAAAAGAGTTCAAAAGTTGAGATAGAAGAGGATGAGACAAAAAAAAAGAGTATAACAACTGATACACTTATAAAATACCTCATAATTGCATTTTTAATTCTAATACTCATAATGGGAGTAGTTTTTACAATTTTTTATATTAAGAAAAAAACTTCGTTAAAACAAAACCATGAAGTAAATGAGACTAAAATTATAAAAACTATAAAAGAAAAAGAGTTATCTAAAAATGAGTTAAGCAAAGCCCAAAAATTAATCCAAAAAGCAGACAGACTATATAAACAAGGAGAGATAAAAGAGGCTTTAGCAATCTATAATCACCTCTCTCACTACAATAAAGCCATCTCTTTTTACAATATCGGTGTAGCCAAATTAAAACTAAAAAAATATAAAGAGGCAATAGAATCTTTTGACTCTTCAATGATGAGCGATAAACTAAAAACTCCAAGTGCTTTAAACTCAGCAATTTGCTCTTTATATTTAGAAGATAAAGATGCATTTTTTCACTATTTAGCTCTTAGTCAAAAGTATCTACCTTTTGTGCAAAGCTCCCCTCTTTATTCATACTATATAGCTCTTATAAACTATTATAAACTTGAACCAACTGAGAGTTTAATAGCTATCTTAAATCCTACATCAGGTTTTTATAAAGATGAACAAAATTTTATAGCTAGTAAAATTTTAGCAACAAGCAAAAATGATACACAAGCTATAAATCATCTAAAAAAAATAAATTATGCAAAAGATTATTTGGCTATTGGACTTTTACAAGCAAGAGCTTCAGAGTATAAACTTGCACAAGACTCTTTGCAAAATGCAGTATCAAGTAAGATAGAGCCTTTAAAATCTAATGTAGCTCTTGCATTAGTAAAAAACAAATTAGGGCTTTTAGAAGATTCAGGAGAGCTTTTAAAAGCTAGTTACGATTCCTTTAAACAAAAAGCTGAAGAGACATACCCTATAAAAGTAGAGCTTAAAAACTCTCTTTTTGATCCAATTTTAGCTCAAAATGAATTTAAAAGAAGACTTTTTTTAGATAATAAATATAGATACTCTCTACTTTTTTATTATGCTCCTTACCAACTCTTTGATGCGAGTGAGACTATAAACTATATTCAAAAAGGTGCAAAAAAAGTGGAAATAAGAGATATTACACCAGCTCTTTTATATCTAAAAGATTCAAAAACCATCTCAAATATAAATATTGAAATTACAAAAGCATTAAAAAAAATAAATGAAAACAAAATATATGAAGCAAATAAGATACTAAAAAATACAACAAAACTATATCCCTCTCACTCAGCTTTATACTATAATTTAGCTCTATCATATGCTCAAATCTTTGATTTTCAAAATGCTTATAAATACTTCTCAAAAAGTTATTCTCTTGATTTAAACAACTACAAAGCATTAACATTTAAAGCTTTTTGTGCAAAATTGACGGCTAGAGAGATACCAGCAAAAGAGCTTGAAAAATTAAAAGAGAAAAGTGATAATAAAGAGGCCTTAGCTCTCATAAACTTAGCCCTAAATACATCTGTATTAAATCTAGAGTATATAGAAACCAACTCACAAATCTTTGCACATGCTATAAATCTAATTATCTCTAACATTCAAAACGATATAAGCATCTACTCCAAAAGTGCCTACTGGCTAAAGAGTAGATTGAAAAACGATATCGTCTCAAATATACTATATCTTGACTCCTCACACAATAAAAATGATATAAAAGCTTATGCTAGAGCAATTCAAAGAGTTTTAAATCAAGATGATTTAGATTTAAATCCACTTCTTTATGGGGGTGCATTGCCTCGTGAATTATATATAAGGATGCTAAGTATCGCAGGAATTTCTCATAAAGCAAAAAGGGAGCTAGAAAAATATAAAGATGTAAAAAGTGTACCATACCTACAATCTTTAGCATTTGCAAATATATATAATAAAGATTTTGAAAAATCATATCAAATATATAATGAACTAATTGATAATTATGGGCAAGAAGATACTCATACTCTGTTTTTAGCATCAGTTTCTGCCATTGGTGCGAAACATTATGCAAATGCTGTTGCACTTTTGGAGCTTTCAAAACTAACTGATCCATCTAATTTTGAGAGTAGATATGCTCTTGGACTTTTATATCAACAAGAGAGAAACTTTGAAGGTGCATCTATACAGTACAAAAAGATAGGAAACAGTGAGTTTCAATCAGATTTTTTCACTTTTTTCCTAAAAAAAGTAAAATAATTTTTGTTTTTTAGATTTTAACTGCTACAATAAAAGAAAAAAAGGAATTTAAATGTCGCGACGTCAATGGTTATGGCTTTTGGTTTGGCTTTTGCTATTTTTTATCATCTTTTGTGTTTGGAATAAACTACAAGAGTTAAATGATACAAAAGCAGTTACTAAACCTGCAATAACACCAACAACTACTCAAAGCGAAGGTGCTAAAACGGTGCTGAAGCAATCACAAAAGGGAAAAGATATAAATATCAAAGTCTTAAAAGATAAAGATAGTATCAAAATTTCTGGAATTTTTAACTCAAAAGAGGATTTAGAAACACTTAAGTCTGAATACAAAAAAATCTCTGAAGATGTAAAAGAGGGTATGATTATCATAGATAAGAATGCTCAAAATATAAAAATTTTAAAACTTTTACCAACTCTAAATAGTGAATTTTCAAAATTTAAAAATGGTTTTTTAGAGTACAAAGCAGGAGAAATGACAATGAGTGGTAGGGTTGATGATCAACAAGTCAAACAAGACATTCATAACAAACTACTAGGTGCGGGAAACATAAAGATTGATAATCAACTAATTGTAGAAAAAATTAAAGTAAAAAAATCTGAAGTTAAACAGGAGATAAAAAATATTGAAAAAATTCCTCCAAAACCTTCTGAGCCAAAAGAGATTGTTCAAAAAGAGCCTATTATCAAAAAAGTAAGCAAAAAAGAGATACAAGAGAAGCTTGATAATCTATTTAAATTATCAAAAGTTGAATTTGTATATGCAAAAGATGCTCTAACCCCTAAAGGCAAAAATAGCATCGACAAAGTTTATGATATATTAAATGAACATAAAGAGGTCAAAGTTGAAATTGGCGGTCATACTGATTCAGATGGAACTGAACAAAACAATAAAAAACTGAGTCAAAAAAGAGCTGACGCCATAAGAAAATACCTTATTTCAAAAGGGATAAAAGGTTATAGACTAAAAGCTATAGGTTATGGAGAAAGTCAACCACTAGTAAAAAACAACTCTTTAGAAAATAAACAGATAAACAGAAGAGTAGAATTTAAAATTATAGGAGATTAAAAAGATGGAGAACATAATGGAATTAGCGATGCAGATTATTTTATGTCTGTTAGTTGCGGCTTTGATAGGTGGAATTATCGGTTATTTACTGGGTAAGATTGGTAAATGCGATGGTGATGAGTATGACAAAAAAGATAAATTAAATGACTACTCACAAGATTTTATGAAAGAGGATATATCGCTAGATGAAAACAACTTAGGAGGTATCACTAAAGACATATCTACAAGTTCAGTTGCTGCCGTTGGCAGTTCAGTTTTTACAGATAATGATACTGGACACAGTGCAATTGGTCAAGAGATAGGAGTTAGACCAAGCTCACTTCAAGCACCAATAAATGGAGAAGCTGATGATTTAAAAGAGATTAGTGGAATTGGTTTAAAGATAGAAGATACACTACAAGGACTTGGTATCTTTAATTTTCAACAAATTGCTGGTTGGTCAAATGACAATATTGATTGGATTGAAAACTACCTTGCATTTAAAGGGAGAGTAAAAAAAGAAGATTGGATAGGTCAAGCAAAACTTCTCTCAGCTGGTGGACAGACAGAATTTAGCAAAAAAGTAAAACGAGGCGATAACCAAAACTATTAGGTTATCTTGATCTCTACTGCATGCACACTCCTTTTTTCTAAAGGGGGTAATTGCATATAATCCTCACCATAAAGCTCTAAAAGATAATCTTCACATCTATTTGGAGCTAAAAACTCTAAACCTTCAAACTCTATTCTTTTCAGTGGAAAAATCTCATCATAAGAGAAACTTCCAGCTACATCTGGCATCTCACCGCCATAGATAATCTTTGTATCTTTTTTTAAAAAACCAAGATGCATCTTATGAAGTAAATTTACAAACACTCCTCTTATGTGTCTATTTTCAAACTTTTTTGCAGAAAAAAATCTGATAACCATAAAAGAGTATCTATAAATAAAATTATGAAACTTACTATCTTTTATAACTAACATTGGGAAAATATCTAAAAAAAGACCTTGATTGTACTTTATATCCCTACCCTCTTCATGAAACTCTACAATCGTAGCTCTAGTATCTCTTATCTTCATATAGTCAAAAGGAAATGTACTATCTGTTTTTGTGTGTTGTAAAAACATACTTTTTTTTAACTCACCACTTGCAACTTCACAAAACTTTTTATAATCACTCACAGGCATAGATATATCTACATCATCATCCCAAGGTATAAAACCATTATGTCTGATGGCCCCTAAAAGTGTACCACTATCTAACCAGTATTTAAGCTCATGCTTTTGACAAATTTTGTCAAATTCTATCAGCATATCAAGCATGATAAGTTGAGCTTTTTTTATAGTTTTATCATCAATTGTTTTCATAATAGTCAAAAAGTGCATTTATTAAAATATCTATATAAGCCTCATCCATATCACCCATATGTGAGATTCTAAAAATTTTATCTTTTAACTCTCCTCCATTTGGACAGACCATAACCTTATAATTTTTCTCCAAATCTTCTACTATTTTAAAAGCACTTTTACCATCTGTTGGTGCAAGGGTCGTCATCGCATTTGGCATAAACTTGGAAAAGGCTACAAGTGGTAAAGGCTTTATTTTTTGACGAAAATATTCAGCTAAATTTTTAGCTTTTTTGATACTTTTTTCAACTCCTCCATCTTTTTGAATCTGTTTTAACCTAGCTTCAAGCTGAAGCATTATGGTAACTGCTGGAGTATAAGGTGTTTGACCTCTTTGTCCATCTCTAAGATAATCTTTAAAATTAAAATATAAACTTTTTACATCTTTTACTTTTTCTAATGCTTTAGGAGATAACACAACCATAGTAAGCCCAGGAGGAAGAGCCAACGCTTTTTGACTACTAACAATTACTGCATCTATACTATCTTTTTGCATATCTAAAGAGTCTGTTACAAACATACTAATTGCATCTACAATATATAAAAGATTATTTTTTTTACAATATTTACCAATAGCCTCTAAATCATAAATATGTCCAACACTCGTCTCATGAGCATTAACTATAAGTGAATTAAATTTTTCTTGTGGAGCAATCTTTTGAATATCACTAAGATTTGTATCTTTAACTTTTAAATTAAAATGATTAATATCGTGTAAATTACAAATATCCACAAATCTAGCACCAAAACCTCCGCCATTAACAACAAGTGCATTATCATCTACATCTAGTAAATTCATAACCACAGACTCCATACCAGCAGTCCCAGATGCGGTCAAAAATATAACTCTACTATTTTTTGGAGCATTCAGCATCTCTAAAAGATAATTTTCACAATAAAAAGTAACATCAGAAAACTCACTATTTCTAAAATACGGAGTCTGCTTCGCCCCTATCTCTAAAATCTCTTTAGACATCTTAACAGGTCCTGGAGTAAATATATAATAATCCTCATATATCATCTACTTCTCTCCTTTTTCATTATATTTTAATACTACTCTATTTATCTTCATCATATCAGCTCCACTTAATTTTTTAGATTTTATCTTTCCTCTTTGTATCAAAGAGCTAAACTCTGCAATCATATAACGAAGCCCACATCCCTCAAACTCATACTCATACTTCTCACTTTTACTCTCATCTTCAAAACCAAGTGAGAAACTTTTCATAAGCCACCATGGAGAAGGAATATAGATATAACCTTTTGTTCCTGCAATCATAGCACTCTCTTCCAATTTTACTCCTGTTGCAATTGTAGATATACCAATAGTGCCATTTTTATGAGTTGTAATTATAGTGTTACTTATATCATAATCCTCTTCTAATTGATCAAAAAATTTTATATCTTTACTCTTTCCTAAAACTTTATGAGTCAACAAAGATGGATAACTAGAAAGTAGATTTGTAGCACCTTGTTTCATAAACTCATCAGGATAATCTCTTTGTTTATAAAGTGTAGAACGATTTGCACGAACTACTTTTATATCACCAATTACACCTTTGTTTATCTTTTTTAAAAGTTGATTAAATGCAGGTAAAAATGCTGTTCTTAAAGCTGAAAGAAGAATTTTTTTCTTTATTTTAGCTAAAGCTAAAAGTTCTTTTAACTCATCTTTTTCAAGTGCCAAAGGATTTTCACAAAGTACATGTTTATCAGCTTCTAGAGCCATTTTTATCTGAGTATAGTGCTCTTTTACAGATGAGTTTATATAAACAGCAGTGATTGAGGTATCTAAAAACTCATCATAGTTATCGTGACCATATTTTATATTTGAAGTTTTTGTAAACTCTTTTATTGAAGATAAATCTTCATCATAAATTCTAGTAATTGATATATTTGAGACAAACTCTGCTTCATTTATAAAAGATCCTGTCTCTTTTCCAAGTCCTGAAATTCCTAATTTTATAGGCTTAAAAGTCTCATTTCTAAGCTTTGTGCTAGAGATGCCCTCAGTGCGAGGAAGATACTCAACATGTGTATATTTATTAAGATAGTCAAATGCTCCAACCCAATCATCCCCAATTGCAAATATATCTACATTGTACTTTATCATATCAATAGCTTTTTGCTTTTTATGAGTCTCAACGATAACTTCATCAACAAAATCCAACTCTTTTATAGCATTTACTCTCTTTTTTGTACTTTGCGAAACATTTAACTTTCCACGAGAACGGTCATAATTTTCATCCGTAACTCCAACTATCAAGTAATCTCCTAAAGCTTTTGCTCGTTTTAGTATATTTAGATGACCAATATGAAGCATATCATATGTTCCGTAAGTGATTATAGTTTTTCTATTTTTCAACTTATACCCTTAAATAATTAAATTAATATTATATATTAGCATAATTAAATAATTAATTGATTATTGGAGTTGCCTTTAAATTAAGTTTTAAAAAAATCTTTAGCCTTTTTATCCAAAAATTCCATCCTCTCTTTTCCTTTTGGCATACTCTCTCTATATCTTTTCATCTGTTTTAAAAAATCATCTATAGACTTTGGCATAACCTTTTGCAAAAATTTACGCAGATGTTTAGCCAAAGCTGGAGATGAACCTGAGGTTGAGATAGCAATTGTCAAGTCTCCATCTTTTATATATGAAGGAAATATAAAATCACAATAATCCACACTATCAACACTATTGCAAAGTATCTTTTTACTTTTTGCCTCTTCATAAACACTTTTTTGAACACTCACATCATCAACTGCCACGATAACTATAGCAAAACCATCAATATCATCTTTCTCATAAATTTTATTTATAAAAAAAAGCGAATTCTTTTTTATTAACTCTCTTGAAGTAGCTGATAGTTTTGGAGATATTACTGTTATATCCTTAGTAAAATCCAACATATGCCCAAGTTTTTCACTAGCTATATTACCGCCACCGATAATCAAAATTTTTAAATTGTCAAGTTTTATAAATGCGGGAAAGTATGCCATAAATTATTACCTTTTTTAGAGTGTTTTTTCCATTATATCAACTAATTCCACCCCAACACTAGCCAATAAATTTGGTATATAAACTATAGAGTATATATCAAATATCACTGTAGTTTTAAGATACTCTTTATCAAATTTTTCCAAAGGCATCAAGCAGTTGTGTTCTTTTAGTTGTTTGTTTTTATTTTTATTATATTTCCAACCATTTAGATAATGATAAGTGTTCCATCTGTTATGTTCACTTCTTATCAGCTTTTCAAATAGACTTTTAAACTCTTTTGGAAAGTAAATTGCTGTAAAGTTATTTTTAGTATCTTGAAATTTCAGAGAGTACTCTTGTAATTTTTGATCATCTATCTCTCTAAACCCTAATTTTTTATCAAATATCTCTTTATTTATTTTTAAAAGTTCTTCGGGGGTTTTTGTGCTTTTTTGTTTTTTTAAACCAAGAGTTAATAGTTTTGTATCTATATGAATACTTTGCATCTTAGTTGATTTTTTATCACTTAATAATATTTTATTTGACCATATTGTTTTTGCTTTATCTTTATCTTTTTGTGTAAAAAGTAGATTTGGGTTGTATTTTGTCTCTTGATATAGGTAGTTAATCAATTTTGCTATTTGTTTAGAGTTGATATTGGTTCGACTTGCTATAGGTAATAAAATTTTAGTTTTTTTGCTAGATATGTAGTTTTTGAGCTCTGTTTTGATTTTTAAATTTTTCTTTTCATTTTGTGTTGCAATAATGATATTTGTTAAGTTCTCTTTTTGCCATATTTTGTTGGTATAAAATTTGGGATTTTTACTATCTAACTCTATAGTTATGATATTAAGATGAGTTATTTTTTTGATACCACTAAAAAGCTTTTTTAATTTTTTATAAAAATTCTTAGCTTTCAAATCAACAAGGTATAAATTTAGTATGTTTTCATTTGGAAGATTTGATAAGATAGCAAGTTGATAAAATATCTTTATAGCCAGAGGGGAGTTACCATAGAGAACTATACTATAGCTTTTATCACTTTTTATGATTTCGGGTTGTAACCCTAAAATAGAATGTTTTTCAAAGAAATTATTTGTCATTTACTACCCTTGCGTATTGATATTAACATTTTTATATTTCAACCTATTCCAGAGTTTGCAAGAGTATCGATAAAAAACTTCATCTGTCGTTTTGTTAGCTCTATGCAAATTATTATCCTCTCCTTAAATTTCAAAAACAGTTCTAATTCAGTAATAGAATTCTAGTGTCTATACCCTTTTGCAATATTTGTTTTATAGCTGCATCTTCCATAGACCATAAGTCACTTTCAAAATAAAAATTTTTCTGCAAAGCATTTTTGATACTCCTATCATGTATAGTAACAGTAGCTCCTTTTTTTTTCCAATGTGCAAATTGAGTTCTATAGTTTTTCTCTTTAGAATTTTTGCAAGGAATAACGGAAACAAGTTTTTTTATATCTGCATCTGTTGTGATTTTGAGCCTTATTATCTCTTCTTCTAAAAAGGTTATAATCTGTTTTTTATGTCTTTTTTGATCTCCACAGCTTATATCTCTTACAAGTTTATTAAATTTTATTTTATCAAACTTATCAATATCTTGAAAGATATCAAAAATAGATCGTTTTATCTCTTTTTGTCTCTTCTCAATTTCATTCCCATATGGAATTGGAGCAAAAATCAATTCAAAAAGCTCTTTGTCACCTTTCCAAGTGATAGAGCTATTTTCTAACTTACTGATAATAAACTGCACAACTTCTGAATTTGTCATATTTTATCCTCATTTCTTATCTGTGTGATATTATCATAACACTTTTATATTGGATTATTTGGATTTACATTTCAAATTCTTTTAAACCATCTATAAAGTCATCAATTATCTTTATTGATTTTTGCATATTTAAGATGATAGGATTTTTACTAATCCCAGAGCTTGCAAGAGTATCGATAAAAAACTGCATCTGTCGCCTTGTTTGAAGTAGCCCTTTAATAATTATTGTTTGCTCTTTAGAGTCCAAAAATTGTTCTAATTCAACAGTAAAACTTTCAATGTTGTTAAGTAGCATAAACTCGATAGTAGTTATGTTTGCATAGTATTGTTTTGAAGTATCAAGATTTTTTTTGTCTATATCGATAGATTTTTTTGATTTATTATAAATAGTAGAAATACTATCATCTAGTTTTATCTCGTTGCCAAAAAGAGCTATAGATATCACTGACATATAGGCTAAATTTATACCAGGATAGTAGTTGTAAGTATCTTTAGACTCAAAAGTTTCTTTGTAATCAGAGATTAGCGTTTCAATAATCTCTTTTTTTTGATTGTTGTCTGTTTTTGCATCATTTAACTGATGTCGTCTCATATTTGAGGTTGCCGCAGTTTTCATATTTACTATTTCATCATCATCGTCTGAAGGTATAGTAGAAAGTAAATAATATGCTTCTAAATATTTACCTATTTTATCACTACCCCAAACATGTGCTTTTATTTTTTTAATCCCTATATCATCTTTATAAAATTTATTAAATACTTCATCTACTAAAAGATCATAGTATTCTTTATCATATAAAATATAAATCAATTTTTCTACAAAATTTTGTGATAAAATAGGGTGTTCTTCTAGATATTGTTTAATTTCTTGTAACTTCATACCTCTAATATTTAATAAGTCATCCAACTCTTCTTGTGTAAAAGAAGGGGTTATAGGATCTAATGGAAGAGGACCAATTATAAATTTATTTATACCTTCTTGTAATCTTTGTTTTATAAAAGTATCTCCTTTAGACCATAAGTCACTTTCAAAATAAAAATTTTTCTGTAGAGCTTTTTTAATTCTTTTACAACCTATACTAGAAATAGTTCCCTCTTTTTTCCAACCTGAAAATGATGTCTTATAATTTTTTTCTTTACTATCTTTACAAGGAATAAACTCAACAAGTTTTTCTATATCTACATCTGTTATAATTTTTAGTCGTGTTACCTCTTCTCGCAAAAAGGTTATTACTACTTCTTTATCTATCTTTTCATCTTTTCCGCAAGTTATAGATTTTGAAAGTTGATCAAATTTTGTTTTATTAAACTTTTCAACATATTGAAAAATATCATAGATATACTCTTTTTGCCCTTTATCTAAATCACCTTTACAAGGAAGTGCTTCAACAAGTTTTTCTATATCTACATCTGTTATGATTTCTAGTCGTGTTATCTCTTCTTGAAGAAAGGCTACTATTTTTTTTCTACAACTCTCCTCACTTCCTCCAGAGATTATATTTTTTACAAGTTTATTAAATTTTGCTTTATCAAACTTGCCAACATTTTGAAATATATCGAAGATAAATTGTTTTGCCTCTTTTTGTCTATTTTCAATATCATTCCCATATGGAATCGGATCAAAAATCAACTCAAAAAGCTCCTTATCCCCTTTCCAAATAATATCAGGGCTATTTTCTAATCCACTGATAATAAACCGTAGAACTTCTGTATTTGTCATATTTCTCCCTTGCATATCTATGAAATATTTTATCACAATTATTTGCAAAGTTAAATAGTTTTTCCAAGTTTATATTGTTTATAAGCTAAATTCGATAGCAATATAAGAAAATCAAAAAAATCAAATTTTTTAATGTTATAATTTTAAATAAAATTTGTGAATGATTACTTATAAGAAGAAAGAAAGTAACAAAATACTCTATTGGTTTACACCAACATCAAATTAAGTGACTTCTTATCAGACACATATATTACCTCCTCAAAAACCCCAAAGTAGTATTGATAATATCATCATCATCTTTGCTTGGAGATTTCAGATACTCTTTTGTCTCATCATCTTTAACAATTGTAATGTTTTGCTGATAACTAGATATGAGTTTTATCCCCTTTTGTGAAGCTAAAATTTTTATCACTATTATCTCTAAAAAACTTTTTGTCATAAGATCTAACTTACCAAAACGGTCAATCATCTCCTCCTCTATCTCATAAACTTCATTTACACTCTCACATTTGCTAAGGCGACGATACAGTTCCAATCTTATGCGATCCTCTCCAACTGAATCACTACTTAGATATGCACTAACAGCAAGCTTTATCTCTACCTCTTTTTTCTCTACTTTTTGCTCATTTAAGAGTGTACTTAGTGCATCTTCTAACATTTTAAGATAGAGTGAATATCCGATATTTTTAATATGACCACTTTGTGCTTCTCCTATCAAATTTCCACCACCTCTAATCTCTAAATCATGATAAGCTAATACCGCCCCACTTCCTAAAAATGAGTTTGACTCTAGTGCGATTAATCTTTTTTTTGAACTATCTGAAATCTCATCTTTATTTTTTACTAAAAAGTAGCAATACCCAACCCTGCTCCCTCTACCTACTCGTCCACGAAGCTGATGAAGATCTGCCATTCCAAATCTATCAGCATTTTCAACTATAATTGTATTTACATTTGGTATGTGGATGCCTGATTCTATGATAGTTGTAGAGATTAAAATATCATACTCTTTTTTCTCAAATGCCATTATCTCTTTTTCTGTAACAGCTGCTGAAATCTTAGAGTGAAGCACAAGAATTTTTGCTTCAGGCAATATCTCTTGGAGCTCTTTTCTCTTTTGCTCTATGCTTGAAATTCTATTGTGTACATAAAAAATCTGCCCTCCTCTTCTAATCTCACGAAGAGATATCTCTTTTAAAAGCTTCTCATTATACTCTTTTACAAAAGTCCTCACATCTTCTCTTTTATCTGGTGGGGTTTGAAGTTGCGAATACTGTTTTATAGATGAGAGAGCCATGTTTAAACTTCTTGGTATTGGGGTGGCGCTCATTGAGAGTATGTGGAGGTTTTGTTTTAGGGCTTTTAACTTCTCTTTTTGTTTTACTCCAAACTTATGCTCTTCATCTAAAACTAAAAATGCAAGATTATTAAACTCTACTCCAAAAAGAGAGTGAGTTCCTACACAAACATCGATACTTCCACTTTTAAGACCTTTTAAAATCTCATTTTTCTCTTTTGTGCTTGTGAAACGATCAAGCTTTACAACTGAAATACCATACTTTGAAAACCTCTCTTTTAAACTTTTTAAGTGTTGAGAACAAAGAAGAGTAGTTGGAGCTAAAAATGCAGCTTGAAAACCACTCTTTACACTCGCAAAAATTGCATTCATAGCAACCTCAGTTTTTCCAAACCCAACATCTCCACTAAGGAGTCTATCCATAACCTTAGCACTTGCCAAATCTTCAAATATCTCAGATATACTCTTCTCTTGACACTGAGTATAAACAAACCCTGCATCTGCTTGAAATACTTCTAACTCATCATCATTTGAGCTAATTTTAGCTCCATTAATAAGCTCTCTATTTGCTGCTATTTCGATAATCTCTTTAGCAATCTCAAAAAGTTTTATTTTTGCTTTGGCTTTCATCTTGATAAAGCTACTTTTTCCAAGCTTATCAACTATAGCCATACCACCACCATCAGATATATATCTATCTATGAGAGTTAAATTTTCAACAGGGATTAAAAGCCTATCATCTCCTTGGTAAGAAATCTCAACAAAATCCCTCACAACACCTAAAACCTTGGTATTTGTAAGACCTTTAAAAAGACCGATACCGTAATTTTCATGAACAACATAATCTCCAACTTTAAGATCATCAAGTACAATTTTACTTCGATTTTTTCGATTTTTTTTCTCAGGTTTGTTTAGAGATATGATAAGCTCTTCACTACTTAAAAGGTTTATTATTAACTCACTATATTGATAAGATATTTTAGCATCACTTTTGATAACTGACTGTTTTGCCAAGCCTTCATTTTTAGCAATTATGGTTATCTTTTTATCTTTATGATACTCTATTAGTGCATCTAATGAAGCAACCTCTATATCTTTATATATTTTAGGCTCATTTATAATAGGTATCTCTAAAAATTGCTCTTTTTTCTTAGCATCTTGTGAAAAAGAAAAATACTCTTCTACCTCTTTTGTTATATTTGAAACAGAGATAAGAGTCATCTTTTTTAGATAATTCTCCGCTAACTCCTCCAAACACCAAAACCCAAGAGAGTTTATATCTTGCACAAAACTATCACTTTTAAGCTCACTCACTCTTGATTCTAGAAGCTCATACTCCTCTTTACAAAGCCCAAAGAGTGCAGGAGAGATTTTAATAGTTTCTAATTCCTCTTTATTACTTTTTTGACTCAAATAAGAAAACTCTCTAATACTCTCAATCTCATCATCAAAAAGTGAGATACGAATAGGATTTGAAAATGAGATAGGAAATATATCGATAATATCACCTCGAAATGAAACCTCTCCTTTTTCCTCCACAATATCAACAAAACTATACCCCCAGTAAAGAAGCTTGTCTTTAAACTCTAAAAGATTTAAACTCTGCCCAAACTCAATATTGAAATTTTGAAAAAGAGACTTTTTGGGAAGTGAATGTGCTAAAGTCCTAAAAGGAGATATAAGAATCTTTTTAGACTTTTTTGTCTCAAAATAGGCACTTAGAGAGATATTTATCTCAAACAACTCCTCTTTATATGAGCGAAGATCATCTCCATAAGATGCACGAAAATCTGGCAAAACAAAACTCTTATAACCTAAAAAAGAGGCACAATGAGAAGCTATTTGTGCCTCTTTGTCATCTTTTATGATTAAAACTTCTATGTTTGGATTGGATTTTAAGTATTCGAATATGGTTGCTTGCAAACTTTACCTTATTTGTATTTTGCTAATATAATAGCAAGTAGTCAATTTAAAAGAGGTTATATGGGTGTTTTTACAGATTTAGAGATAGAGTATGATTTAGAGATTATTGAGGAGTTTTTTTCTCACTATACATTTATGATTGAAGCATTAGAACCATTAATAATTGGGTTAGAAAAAAAAGAGCTTTATAAAAACAATATAGATGAAATTTTTCGCATCTTTCACAATATAAAATCTTCTTCTGCATATTTAAAAATAGTTGAAATAAATAAAATCGTAACCCTTGGTGAAGAGGTTTTAGAAGAGTGTAGAAAAGTAGATGGAAAAGCTAGTGACTCTCTTGTTGCTTGGCTTCTTCTTTTGAGTGATCAACTACAAGTTTATAAAGAAGATTTAGAAAAAGATAGAGAAGAGATGAGTCCCACAAATCACAATATCATAAAAGTTCCTACAAAGTATTTAGCATGAATAGAGGTAAATTAGAACTTATTTTTTCACAGCCACATCAAGCATTTTTTGCTTTTGGTATTGTAAATGCTACCATTTTTATGCTAGTTTTTACTCTTAGTTATAAAGGGATTGTAACACTTACTGCCTCTGCAAATTTTTTTCACTCCTTTTCTTTGATATTTGCTGTTTTTACCCCGTTTTTTTTAGGATTTTTACTTACAACCTTTCCAAGATTTAGCCAAACTATAGCACTTGAAAAGAGTATTTATACTACAAATTTTGCCCTTTTATTTTTGGGAATTTTACTCTTTTTAATTGGCTCGTTTATCTCTAATGTTTTAATTTATTTTGGAGTATTTTTTGTTTTTGCATCTCTTATCTATACGATGGTAGTTTTTTACCAAATTTATAAGATCTCTCCAATGCCAGATCTTTATGATCAAAAATGGATTATGATAGGTTTTGCTAGTGGAGTTGTCTCTTGTTTTTTATTTTTTGTAGGATTTTTAAGTAACTCTGAGACTATCTTATCTTTAGCAAAACTCATTGCTATCTATCTGTTCTTAACTATCACTGCTTTAAGTGTTGGACAGCGAATGATTCCATTTTTTTCTCATGTTATGGTTGAAAAAAATAAAAAATTACTTCCTATTACATTTTCTCTTTTTTCTGCCTTTATAATTTTTGAAGTGTTTAATTTGAAAATAGGTTTTATCTTTTTACTTCTTCTTAGTTTATACTTAGCAAGAGAGATTTATAGCTGGAAATTACCATATAAAAACTCACAAAGCATCTTATGGATACTGCATCTTGGACTCTTTTGGCTCCCTATCTCTCTTTTTATCTCTAGCTTTGCATCTTTTATAGAACTTATATTTGAGAAAGATTTTATCTATGTTGGTTTGCATCTTGTTATGCTTGGATTTTTAACAACACTTATGATAGGTTTTGGAACTCGTGTAACTCTTGGACACTCTGGAAATCAAATGGTTATTGATAAAACTACAAAAGCCCTTTTTTATCTAACTCCTATTGTTGTTATAACAAGAGCTATCTACTCATTTAGTGGTTTAAATATACTTTTTGACCTCTCAGTCTTGCTCTGGCTTGTACTGTTTATAAGCTGGAGTGTAAAATATCTTCCAGTTGTGTTATTTGGAAAAAAATTAAATTAAAAACCTAAGTTTATGTAAGTATTTTTTTTACTTTACTTAGGTAAATCCAACATATTCTTTAGTCTCTTTCTTGTGATAGACTCCATCTAGCTCTTTTAACTCTTTTGCCCTATTTATAAGATTTCCTTTGCCACTGCTTAACTTTTTAAAAGCATCATTGTAACTGTTTTGCGCCTTTAGAAGTGAACTTTCGACATTTTGCATCTCATTTATAAAGCCAACAAATTTATCGTGCATGTCACCCGCTTTTTTGGCGATTAATTGGGCATTTTTATTTTGGTACGCATATCTCCAGCTATTTTGTATAGTTCTTAAAACTGCAAGAAGAGTTGATGGAGATACTAAAATAATATTTTGTGAATATGCTCTCTCATAAAGCCCCCTATCCATCTCCACTGCTAATAAAAAAGCGGCTTCAATAGGGATAAACATCAAGACAAAATCTAAAGTATTTATATCTATCCTCTGCTCATATGCTTTTTGACCTAAAAGTTTTATGTGAGTATTTATTGAGCTTATATGTTTTTGTAGATAAAAATCTCTCTCATTTTCATCACTTGAATGGTACATCTCATAAGCTGTAAGTGAGAGTTTAGAGTCAATTATAATATCTTTTTTATCTGGTAAATGAATTATCACATCAGGACGAAGACTTTTTCCATTTTCATCTTTAAACTCTTTTTGTATCTCATACTCACGACCTTTTTTAAGTCCTGAGTTTTCTAAAACTCTCTCTAAGATATACTCACCCCAGTCGCCTTGAATTTTATTGTCACCTTTTAGTGCATTTGTTAGATTTATAGCATCTTGTGACATTTGTGTGTTTAATGAGTTTAGTTTCTCTATCTCTTTTACAAGTGAAAACCTCTCTTTGCTCTCATCTTTATAGTAGTTTTCTATCTTTAAATTAAACTCTTTTATATTTTCTTTAAACGGTTGTAAAATATTTACTAAGTGAACTTGGGAAGTTCTAGAGTTTTTCTCTATTATGGAGTTTGCTATATTTTCAAACTCTATTTTTAATCTTTCATTTAAATTTTTTGAACTATCTAACTGCTCCTGTAATCTTGCATATTCAACTTTTAATTCATAAAATCGCTTTATAATCGCCCTACTCCTTCTCTCATTTTTTTGAAAAAAAATCCAAAAAAATCCAAAAAACAGTAATAATGCCGAGAAAAAACCTATAAAATAGTTTATAAAAAAATCATCCATACAAGAAGTATAGGATAATTTTCATTTAATTTATAAAAATATTTCAATTTGAAATATTAAAACGGCATAATTGTATCAACAAGTCTAGAACCCCAAGGACGCCTAGTAGCCTCTTTGATATCTCCTTCAGTCTCATAGTGGATCTTTGCATCTGCTATGTATTTTGAATCGATAGTATTTAACTGATCTATATCATAAGGTCTTATAACTCCTGTAACTCTAATCATCTGCTTAGTACCATTTAGCAAAAGCTCCCTACTTCCATCTATAAAATAATTTCCATTTTTTAAAACTTTTACAATTCTAGCACTTATTGTTGTTGTAAATTTTTCATTTCTAGATTGTGTTCCTGAACCGCTGAAATTACTATTTGAAGCTGTTTTAAAACCTATATCAGTTGCCGCATTTAAATTTTTTGCAATTGAATTTGAGATGCCACCACTTGCTCCTGAAAACACTCCTCCACCAATATTGTTCTGAGAATTATCACTAATTTTTTTATTTCCTTGAGAAGATTGAGCTGTATTTTCCTCTATAACCACTGTTACTATATCATTTATTCCCATTGCTTTTTTATCTGAAAATAGAGTACTCGCACCTTTTGCATAGATACTTCCTTCATTTTGGCTAAAGCCATTATCACAGTTGTTTCCACAAGCTCTTTTAGTAGTTTGTTCTACATAAACAGGTGCTTTCATCGAAATTCTAGGTTCTACTTGATGAGTTGTACATCCTGCAAATAGTGCGATATATATAGCTATAATTAAACTTAAACTAAGTTTCATTTTTTAATCCTTATTATTCATTGGTTATAATGAAGCATAAACTATTCCAAAAGGATAAAAATGAGTCAAATAAAAGAGAAATTACAGAGTGATTTAAAAGATGCAATGAGAGCAAAAGATGTTTTCAAACGAGAAACAATACGATTTTTGATGAGTGCATTAAAACAAGTTGAAGTTGATGAGAGAAGAGAGTTAAGTGATGATGATATTTTTAAAATCATACAAAAATCGATAAAACAAAGAGATGATGCAGCTAAACAATATAAAGAAGCAAAAAGAGATGAATTATATGAAAAAGAGGTTAAAGAGGCGAATTTGTTAAAAAGCTACCTACCAAAACAGTTAGATGAAAGTGAATTAAAATCGATAATAGAAGATATAATTTCACAAAGTGGAGCTAGTGGAGTGAAAGATATGGGAAGTGTTATCAAACTAACTATGCAAAAAGTTGGGAATTTAGCTGATGGAAAAAGCGTAAGCTCACAGGTAAAAAGTTTATTAAATTAAAATAAAATTTATTTTGTAATATGTTTATATTATTAGATACTCAATAATTTTATAACATAATACAAGCTATTGAATTTAAGGAGTTCTAAAATGAATATAGATAAGAGAAAAAGCATACCGATTTTATTATCCGCAGCGGTTGCTTTAAGTATAAGTGGCTGTGCAGAGAAAAAAGCTTGCAAAACACCAGGTGTAAAAGCCCCACAAAGTTTTACTTCTGTAGAAGATGATAAAGATAGGCAAATTGCAGCGCTTCAAGTAGCAATTTTAGAAGCTAGAGCTAATACTGGTAAAACTGTTACTAGAGAAGTTACAGTAAGTAGCGGAGGCTCTTTATACCCACCAAATGCAAAAGCTGGTGAGTGTTTTGCAAGAGTTTTAATTCCTGCAAAATATGAGCTACAAAAAGAGCAAGTTTTAGCTAAAGAGGCTAGTGAAAATGTTACAGTTGTTCCCGCTAAATATGCAACAACTACAAAAAAGATACTTGTAAAAGAGGCTGGTGAGAGATTGGTAGCTGTTCCTGCAACTTACAAAAAAATAACTGAAAAAGTTTTAGTCTCAGAAGCTAGTGAAAGATTAGTTACCGTTCCTGCAACCTACGAAACTATAACAGAGAAAATTTTAGTAAAAGATGCTCATACTGCTTGGAGAAAAGGCAGAGGTCCAGTTGAAAAATTAAATAACTTAACAGGTGAAATTTTATGTCTTGTAAATGTTCCAGCACAGTACAAAACTGTAACAAAAAGGGTTCTTAAAACTCCAGCAACTACAAAATCTATACCTATTCCTCCAAAATATAAAACAGTAAAAAGAACTATTTTAGACAATCCTGCAACTACAAGAGTTATCCCTATTCCTGCTGTTTATAAAACTGTAAAAGTAAGAGAGTTGGTAGAGCCAGCATCTGTAAAAAAGAGCTTAGTTCCTGAGAGCTATCAGACAATTACAAAAAAGGTAAAAGTATCAGATGCACAATTAAAGTGGCAACCTGTACTTTGTAAAACAAATATGTCAAAGCCAAATATCAGAAGTGTTCAAAAAGCATTAAAAGATACAGGCATAAGTCCAGGTCCAATTGATGGAATTTTTGGATGGAGAACAAGAGCGGCATTAGAAAAATATCAAAGAGCAAATGGACTCTCAACTGGTGCACTAACAAAAGAGACTTTAAACTCATTAGGTCTTTAAACAAACTATTTTAATTGTGGCATTTTTTTATGCTGCAATTAAATGAAGCTCCGACTAAAAACATCCAAAATAGTAACAAAATTATGACTTTTTTACCATTTATACAAATATATTCTTGAAAAGTAACTTTTTTTTGTATAATAGTATATTATAAGGAATAAGATGTATCAGATAAAGAAAAAATATCTTTTAAATTCTACTATCGATACTTTGATAGATGATTTAAAACTGCAAAGCCAAGAGGTTTCAATTTTTTTTACAAATATTAAAGTTTGCAAAGAGACTAAATATAGTCACATACCTCCATATTTTTATAAAACTACAAAAAATGGAACTTTAGGCTCACTTGATAAAAGAAGAAGAAAAATAACAAAAGAGCTTTATGAGAAGATGAAAAAAAAAGCTATTGGTTACAAAATAAAAAAGAGTCGTTTTTTAATATTAGACAATAAAAATGAGTATTACATAGATAAATATAGAGATAAATTGAGTGACATTTACACTCTTGAAATTATTCTAAATAGAAAGAGTGATTTGGAGAATTTTAAAATTCCAGATACATTTAAGCACTATATTATTAAAGATATAACATCTAATGATTACTATTTAGAGAAAAACTTAGCACTCTTAGGAGAAAAAAATAAAAGTAGCTACGATATTTATTCAATTTTTAAAGATATAGAG
Source organism: Campylobacterales bacterium (assembly GCA_027068765.1). GTDB lineage: Bacteria > Campylobacterota > Campylobacteria > Campylobacterales > QNZT01 > SZUA-1433. Next base: position 46,790 of record JAMOMC010000172.1, on the reverse strand, counting down.
CTTGGTAGAAATCAAGATTTAAAAAAGATAATTTTTGATAAAATGCACACAAGTGATGCTCTTAGAATTGTACTTTTAAAACTATTAACTGAGCTAAAAATTTCTAAAGACCTTATAGTTGAAACAGGTGGCAAAAAAGGTTTAAAAAAGTTTGATAAGGCAATTAAAAAAAGTAGAGTTTTATTGTCTTTGTATGAAAATATTTTTGATAAAAATATCATTCAAAAGGTTATATCTCATCTAAAAATTATGAAAATTGCACTAAAAACTCATAAAGATCTTAAATTTATTCAAAAAGAGTTAGCCCAAATGGAGTCTTTAATAGATAAAAAAGAGATGAAGGGGTTTCAAAAAAATATTAAAGAAAAAATTTCTAAAGAAAAAAGTAAAATAACTCTATTTTTTAATACACGGAAATTTTCTATAATATTTAGACAATATGAGTTAATGATTAAAGAGAGCAGTAGAGAGTTTTTAAAAAATGAAGCTAAATTAGCAATTGAAAATACTCTTAATGAAAAAATTTTAAAATTACATAATGAGATAGATTTATTGTGTAAAACATACAAAGATTGCGAGAGTTTAAAAAGTTATAAAAGAATCAAAAAATCATTTACAGCTCTAAAAATCATAGATAATGAATTTGATATGTTAATAGACAACAACGACAACGACAAAGTATTAACAAAACTTATAAATATTGAGGTTTTAAAGAAAAAACGGATAATTTTATATACATATTTAGAAAACTTAAAACACAAACCAGAAGACTATGATAAACTTTTGGAAACAATTGAAAATGAGAGTTCTATCTCAATGTCAAAAAAAGTAGATGAGTTTAAAACAGCTTTCAAAAACTTTAAAAACAAAAGCAGTAATTTGTTATAATCAAAACAAAAAGGCATTTGAATGAAGAGTATTTCAAAAGCGATTTTGCTAGTTTTGGTTTTAGCAATTTTTACATCTTGCAGTAAAACACCTTACACAAACAGAAAACAGATGATAATATTTTCTCCACAACAAGAGATGCAAATGGGTTATCAATCAGCTCAACAAATTTTACAAAAAGAGGCTCTTAGCAGAGATAGAAAAATCAATGCTCTTGTACAAAAGGTTGGAAAAAGGATAGCAGCAGTTGCAAATCAGCCAGATTATAAATGGCAATTTTTTGTAATTGAAAAGGATGTTTTAAATGCTTTTGTTCTGCCTGGAGGAAAAGTATTTGTATATACTGGTTTATTCAAAGCTGTACAAAATGAGGATCAACTAGCAGTTGTTATGGGACATGAAGTAGCTCATGCGATAGCTCGTCATGGCGCTGAGAGAATGAGCATGATACAACTTGGAAGAGTAGGAAAAGAGATAGCTTCAAAAACAATAGGTGGCGGTCAATACTCACAAGTAATTAACCAAGCATATGGTGTGAGCGAAACATATGGGATGGTTTTACCTTTTAGTAGAAAGTTTGAGTATGAATCTGATGAGATTGGTCTATATCTTATGACCAAAGCTGGATACAATCCAGATGAAGCTGTAAGATTTTGGGATAATATGAGAAAATTAAAACAAAATAGTAAAAATCCACCAGAATTTTTATCTACACATCCAGCTGATATAAACAGAATAAATAGGATAAAAGCACTTATCCCAAAAGCTAAAAAATATTATAAATAAGGTGAAGAAATTTGAATAAACAAGAAAAAATTGTCAACATGTTTAATAACATATCTGGCACTTATGATGTGGCAAATAGAGTTCTTAGTTTTGGAGTAGATAAAAGCTGGAGAAAAGATGCATGTGATAAAAGTTTTAAATTTTATGATAAAAAAGAGATAGATACTATTTTAGATGTGGCTTGTGGTACTGGTGATATGTGTGAGTTTTGGGATAAAAGAGCAAAAAATTCAAAAATTTTAATAAAAGAGATTATCGGTGTTGACCCATCTGTTGGGATGCTACAAAAAGCTAAAGAGAAAAATCTTGTTGCAAGTTTTGTAGAAGCTGAAGCTAAAAAACTCCCTTTTAAAGATGCTAGTGTAGATATACTTAGCATCTCTTATGGTCTTAGAAATGTAATAGATAGAAAAGAGGGATTAGAAGAGTTTTATAGAGTTTTAAAACCTGGTGGCTTACTTGTGATTTTAGAGTTTACAAAACTACAAAAAGCAAGCATTGCTTCACGAGTTAGAGATTTTTATATGAAGAGAATTTTACCTCTTGTTGGTGGGATTTTATCTAAAAACTATGAAGCTTACTCATATCTTCCAAACTCCATAGAGGGTTTTTTGACAAAAGAGATGTTAGTCTCTGAGTTAAATGAAGTTGGATTTACTATGAAAGAAGTTAAAGGTTACTCTATGGATATTTCAACACTTTTTATAGCACAAAAATAATTAATCAAGTTTTATCATATCACTTTTTTGATAAAACTCTTTAACACTCTCACTCACATTTACAACCCTTTTTAAGTAAACTTCAAAATCATCTCTTGTGTATAAAATTTTAAGCTTTTTAGGGTCAACTGCACGGCTTAAAGCAACATAAAATTGACTATCTGCAAAGATATTGTCAACATTGCAAATAAGTTGATTTAAACTCATGCCTTGTGATTTATGTATAGTTATGGCATAAGCTGGGCGAAGTGGAAACTGTTTTAATGTACATAAAACTTCAGAGTCTAAAGCTCCTTTTTCATTTATCTCAGATCTTCCAAGTTCAAATTCAAATCTATCAACTTTTAAAAGCCTACCCTCTTTAGAAACTACTACACTATCACTATCTATATGCTCAACAAATGCTCTCTCTCCATTGTGAAAATTCCCCCATTTATTTGTTGTAAATATTATAGGTATTCCCTCTTTTAGTTTTAAATCTTCAACAATTGGAAGTGAATTTTTCCAAGATTTTATTCTATTTTCATGAAGTTTTTTATCTTTTATCTCTGTAATTGCAGGTAAATCATGCTCAGGCATTGCTACCCCAGCCACTTTTTGTCTATTTACTAAATCAGCCTCTAAATTTCTTCCGTGAAGAGTGGTCGCTTCGTTTATATTATCAAAACTCTGTTCCTTTAAAATATTTAAATATCTTAAAACTTCATTATCTAACTCCCCTACTCTAATTTTTTCTAAAACTTTCATAAACTCTTTATTTGAAGTTCTTTTAATTTTGGTTAATTCAAGTGAAACAAAATCAAAAACTTCCCAAGCACTACTTTGAAATGCATAAAGATTTTCAGAAAATATGGTGCTGTTTTTAGTTTTTTGTATAGGAGGAAGTTGATAAAAATCCCCAACAACCAAAATTTTTCCACCAAATTTTGCATTTCTAAGGCGATAAAGTATCATATCCATCAAATCAGCACTAACCATGCTAATCTCATCAATGATTAAAAGTTTAGTTTTTTTGAGAATTTTTGTAAGCTCTTTTAGTCTATTTTTATTGTATCTATCATTTGATGCTAACTCTTCAAAGTTAGATGAGATGCCAAATGCAAAAAAACTATGAATTGTCTGTCCTCCAACATTTACAGCTGAAATTCCTGTACTTCCAAGAACAATAACACCTCTATAACTATTTTCATAACTATCTTTTATCTCTTTCGTAAGATAACTTTTCCCAACTCCTGCTCCACCTGTTAAAAATATATTTCTTGTTTCAAGATGTCTTAATGTCTCTTCTAAAGTATTCAAAATATTCCGTTTTTAACGATTATAGCCTAAGATTTTATAAAATACCCATAAAAAGCTAAGGGTGAAAATGAGTAAAAAAAAGATTTTTATCCAGATGAAAGCGACAAATCCCAAAGATGCAAAATATCCACTAAAATTTATCAAAACAATAACAAGATAGATAAACATTGAGAATTTTAATGCCTTTTTTTGACAAAAGCCTTGGATAAAAAGTAAAAAATGATTTATTACAAAAGCAAAAATTGCCATAGCAAAGAGATGAGGAGTTACAACCTCAAGCATCCCTTCAAAACTTTTTTTAAGCTCACTTTGACTACTTGACCAACTCTCATCCAAAACAAAAAGTCCCAATCCACTAAAGATAGTTAAAGATGCAAAAACTAAACTATAAAAGATAACAAGTGAAAATTTACTTTCATCTCTCATAATCTAAAAATCGCATAAAGAGTTTTTAAAGATAAAAAAAGAGCCAAAATATGCCAAATTACAAATACTACTACCCAACTCACTACAACAAACTTACCAAAAAAATAGCTAGAGATTAAAAGCAGTGGAGCTAAAATAGCTAATATATAAAGAGTATTTAAAAATAAAAATGTTGGATTACCTCTTTTAAAAACTCTAATAGATATAGCTGTAAGACAAAGAAGTAAAAGCATAGAGAAAAAGAGGTCAATATGAACTATAAGAAGAAGAGTCTCTAGAAGTATAGGCTCTATAAACTCCTCTTCATCTCCTAAAATCAAAGAGCAAGCTTCTTTAAAGCTTAAGCCAATTTGTAAATGATGAAGAGCAATATCTGAGATTAAAAATAGTACAAAAAAAGCTAGTAATCCAGCTATTAAATATCTTAAAAATGGATTTTCATTTAACTCTTTTGTAGTTAGAAATTTCACTTTAATTTTATCCTATAAAGAGCAATTGCCAGCCTTGCTCCATCACTTAAACTTCTTGCACTCATAGTTGCACCGCTAATTGTAGGTATATCTCTACCTATTTTAAATTCATCCGTTAAATTCTTATCATCAAATTGACTCATCCAAGTATCTTTTGGAATATACTCTTTTGGCTCCAAAAATGATAAAATTTCTATAAATTTCACCTTTTGGTTTTCAATAAAGTATAAAACTGTAGCTTTTTTAGTTCTCACCTTTTGACTAATTAAAATTGCATAAGCTACAACAGTACCTTCACTCTCAACTTTGTAATATCTATAAAGTTTAGATTTAACAGGAAGTTTTGCCATCTGTTTGATAGAGTCAAGCTCTTTTTTAGAAAGAATAATCTTATCTCTTTTTATGCTCACATCTTTTGTGTAATTCTCTTTAATAATAGACTCTACATCTACAACATTAGATTTTGCCCAAATAGACGAGATAGTTAAAATCAATAAAAATATCCACTTCATAAATATACCTTAAAAAAGAAATCCAAATGACAAAGATGCAGTGTTTACTTTATCATCCTCGTTTTTATCATCTTTTATCTGATAATCTGCTTTTAAGACTGTCTGGTCAGTTGGAAAAAAGTTAGCACCAAAGTTGATTATATTTGTAGCCTTATAGCTACTTCCATCTACTAGTTTCTCTCTTGTGTTGTAGTTTTCATATTGTGCAAAAACTAATGTCTTAAAATCAATACCTATCAAAGTACCTACATCATAAGAGGTATTCACATAATATCCACTACCTTTTTTAGGTGCTTTAGCAGAAATTTTCTCGCCTCCATTTAAATTTGACTGTGTGTAGAGTCCTTTTATATTTAAACCTCTATAGTTATATACAGCATGGACTTCAAATATACTCATAGTTGTCCCTTTGATGTCATTTTTTTGATTTGAACCATCACCTACATATACAGAACCTCCCGCAAGCAAGCCATTTATGCCTCTATAGTCAGCTCTTGCTACAAATGCTGCATTAAATGGTGCATTATAAGCAGAACCTAAACGACCCGTTCTTATCCATTTCTCTTTACCATCAACAGTGTTAGTATTGTTAATATTTAATGCATTGATGATACCTGTTGTATATTCAATTCCAGTATTAGATATATCTCCATAAACAAGTATACCGTTTTCATGCCAAGTGCTTGGGATTAGTAGTTTTTCAATTGCTGGTCTTTGTACGGTTGCAAAAAGAGTAGGCTCATGTCTTAGATTTGTGATACCCATAGGAACTAAAAGATTTCCAACTCGAATATTTACTGATTTGCTTATTAAAAAATCAAGATACATAAACTCTAAAAGAATTTTCCCACTTACAGAACTTTCATCACTACCATCAAGTTTCACACTTTGAGAGCCTCCGTGTTCAAACTCTATCTCTGTATTTAAGATAACATTATCAGAAAATTTATAACCAAAATATGGAATAAACCTATATAAGTCTGCATATGAACGCTCACCGTCAACTTTTGCCCAATACATCTCACCATAACCACCAATTGATAGTGGTGAATTTGTGTAGTAAACCTTAGATGCAGCAGCACCTAAACCATTGTGTGCTTTTGAATCATCTATCTTTGTAAATGAACCAGTTGATATATCTAGTAGCTCTTCTGCTAATACATCTGATTGTTTCTTGAGTATATTAATCTCATTTTGTAGTTTCTCTATATCTGTCTGTGCATTTAGTATAGAGGTTAACAAAATAGATGATAATGTAACTCCTAGTTTTTTATTCATAACATCTTCCTTTGAAAGTTTTAATTTTGATATTCACTATCGAAACCAAACCTTAACAAAAGAGACCTTAAGTTTAGATGAACTTGATAACAATTATCAAGTTCATCTAATAAAAATTATTTTAATTTCGTGCTAATTTTACCGACTCTATCAAATCATCAAATGCAACTTTGCTAGAGTTTTCAACATCTCTTAATATCTCTACACTCTTTTTCAAATTATCCTCTTTAAAATGGCTTTTTAGTGCATCTTCTAAACCATCGTGTACATTTTTATGATGTTTATCAATCTCTTTAATATTTTTACAATTTTTCAAAAATCCTTTAACAGCTTCATTTACCCATTTTCCAAAACCACAATCACTATAAGTATCTATATTAATATTTTTATTATTTAAAATTGCTTGATATGCTCCTAATTTTAAAAGAATATGCTCTATTTTACCATTACTAATAGCAGCTTCTCTAGTTATGTTTTCTGTCATATTCATGATATTTTCAGTATTTATACCAACTTGGTCTACATTATTTGTAAATGTATCTAGCATACCCATAATAGAATCTGATTCATTACCAAATGTATCACTAATCTCAATCATATTATTCGCATTTTGTTTAAGACCGCTGATATTTATCTCGACTTCTTGAGTTGCTTTTTGTGTTCTCTCAGCAAGCTTTCTAACTTCATCAGCAACTACAGCAAATCCTCTACCATGTTCCCCCGCTCTTGCCGCCTCAATAGCAGCATTTAGTGCCAATAAATTAGTTTGATCTGAGATATCTTTAATCAAATCAATAATCTGTGAAATTGATATAACACTATCATTTAGTGAATGAGAGTTATCTTTTAACTGCTGTGTATACTGCTGAATACTCTCAACTGATGATATTACATCTCCTGTTTCATCTTTTGATTTTGAAACCATCTCAACTGTTTGAGTGTTTAAGCTATTTACATCTTTTAGCATTACTAAGCTTTCACCTGCTCCATTTTTTAAAAAAGTTATACCATCTTCATAACTATGAAGTAATATAGAGAGCAGTTCACTCTCATTTTTATTATCTTCACTCTCTTTATCATCTATGTTATTTGAATTTACACTATTTTGAAGTTGATAAATTGTATCTTTTAACTTAGAATTTTCATCTTTTAAAGTTTCTATCTCTTTTATGTACTCATCTAAAAGTATTGTCTTTTTTAGTCCAAACATCTTTACATCTCCAATAGTTTATTTTTTATATCTTACGACAAGTATCGACTAAAATAAATTTTTATTTAATAAGATTTTTCAAAGTGAACCAAAATTTTGAACCTTTTAAAGGATTACTATCTATTGCAAGAGTTATGTTATGAAGTTTTAGTATATATTTAACGATATAAAGCCCAACACCCATTGAGTTATCCCACGATAGATTATCAACTCTAAAAAATCGTTTGGTGATATTTTTTATATTCTCTTCACTTATACCTATACCTTTGTCTATCACCTCTAACTTTGCATCTTTTACTCTAATTATTACTGCATCTTCTGAATATTTTAAAGCATTGTCTACAAGATTTAAAAGAAGATTATCAAACATTGACCTATCTGCTTTGATTGTTATATCTTCAATTTCTAAGATAATCTCTCTATCTTTATACTTTTGCAAAAGTGTATCTTTAACCTCCATAAGCAAAGAAGATATCTTAAATGTAGTAAGATTTGGTACAAAAACATCACTCTCTAACCTTACAGCCATTGAGAGTCTATCTATCATAAAAGAGATTTTTTCTCCATTTTTAATAACTTTGTCTAAAAATCTATTTCGAATTTCTAAATTTAAATCAGCATCTTCTCTCACACTTTGAGCATACCCCATTATAGCTGCGACTGGATTTTTAAACTCATGAGAGATTGCAGATATAATATCTGCTTGTTTTTTAGTGTGTAGTTTTAGATTTTTTGTAATTTTATTTTTTTGGCTATCTCTTTTTTGCAACTTCAAAGCTACTTTATCAATCTGCTTTGATATAGTCTCAAACTCTCTACAACATTTTGGAGTATTTGGCAAACTCTCATATTTTTTATTCAGTAAATTATCTAAGCTATTTTTTATAGCACTTAGATCAAGAGCTATTTTTTCATTTATTCTAAGCGCAATCCAAAATGCAAACAGTAAAATAAGAGAGATAAATGCAATACTCTTTATCCAAAAATCAAAAAATTTAGCTTTAATAGTGTCAAGGGCATAAGCCATACGGATAAAGCCATACGGAAACTTTTTTGCAACATATAGATAATCTTTATCAACACTTTTAGAGTATCTAACACTAAACCCAACATCATTAGAGATAGCCATTTGTATCTCTTCTCTATTCAAATGATTATCCATCCCTTTTATATCTCTACTACTTTCAGATATTACCTCTCCTTTTGGATTGATAATTGTTACTCTCACTAATGTTTTTTCATAAATCTCTTTTACAGCCTCATCTTTAGATTTTTGTCTATCTTCTAAAATAGAAAATTGGTATATCATCGATAAAAGCATGGTTTTATGGCTATTTGTCTCACTATTTTTAAGAACGATATAACCGATAGTTGAAGTTAACAAAACTGTAATTATAAACAAAATAAGAAAAGAGCGAAAATATAATTGGTCAAGTTTCAACAAAATTTATATCCGATCCCTCTAATTGGCTGAATATACTCTTTTCTTTTATGAGGATCTATCTTATTTTTAAGTCTATTTATCGTGACATTTACAGTTTTTTCTTGCTTACAATCTTCATCCAGCCAAACATCTTGAAGTAGTTCATTTCTATTTAAGACGATATTTTTATTTTGTATAAAATAAGATAAAAGCTCAAACTCCAACTTAGAAAGCTCTATTTTTTCACCATCTACATAAGTTACTCTCTCATCTAAATCTAAAATGATATCTTTATAAATTAGTTTTCCAGCATCTTCTATATTTGTACGACGAAGCAGAGATTTAACACGAAGCACAAGCTCATTCATATTGTAAGGTTTTGTTATATAGTCATCCCCACCTCTTAAAAATCCCTCCTCTATATCTAAATCATTATCTTTTGCACTTACAAAAATTACAGGTATTTTATATCCCATATCTCGTAATTTCTTTACAAACAAACTTCCCTCAACACCAGGAAGATTTCTATCAACAATAAGTAAATTTACATCCTCTTCCAAAAGAAACTCTTCAACTTTTTTGACCGATAAAAACCCAGTAACATCATAACCTTCTTTTTGTAAACGGTACTCTAAAAGCTCCAACAAATCCTCTTCATCTTCGATAACTACAATATGAGAATTAATCACAATTTTAACTTTCCACCTTTTTGGGCAAAATAGGCTAGTTTTACGATAGTTACACTTCTATCAGAGACTCTCTCTAGTTTTCTCATACTTTGCAAAAACATCACATAATCTCCTGCATTTTCAGGATTTATACAGATTTGCCCAAGTGTATTTTTCTCTAAAATGCTTAAAATATCATCACATTTACTCTCTTCAACATTTACTTTTCTATAAAGAGTTTCTAAAGCATCAACAGACTCTACTTTTATAGATTCTACTGCCGCTTTTAGTGATTTTAGTGTACTTTGTTGAAAAGAAATTGTATCTTGTTTCAAATCATCCAAATCAAACTCACCACTAACTTGCATCTTATAACTTTTTGCATAACTTCTTATATAGTCAGCGATTCTTGTTAACTCGCTTGTGATTTTAAGATAAGCTATAACAACTCTTAAATCTTTAGCTTCAGGAGAAAAAAGTGCTAAAGTTTTGATAATTTCATTGTCAATTTTATTGTTTCTATTGTGAGTATCTTTTAACAGCTCTTTTGCTGCATTTGCTTTTTCAATATCTCCATTTTTAAATGCTTCAAAGACATCTTCACTAGCTTTTAATACATCAAGAGCAAGTTCTTGTACTCTTGCTCTTGATTTTTCTAATATCTTTTTATAGTTTCCTAACATCACCCAAACCTTCCTGTTACATAATCTTCAGTTAATTTCTCTTTTGGATTTAAAAAAATCTTATCTGTCTTATTGTACTCTAACATCTCTCCTAAGTACATAAAAGCTGTATAATCACTAAGACGGCTAGCTTGTTGCATGTTGTGAGTTACTATAACTATAGATATATCTTTTTTAAGCTCACTCACAAGCTCCTCAATAGCTCCAGTTGAGATAGGATCTAATGCAGATGTAGGCTCATCTAGAAGTAATATTTCAGGAACAAGTGCAACCGCACGAGCTATACAGAGTCTTTGTTGCTGCCCTCCACTAAGCCCCATTGCACTCTCTTTTAATCTATCTTTTGCTTCATCCCAAATGGCTGAACCTTTTAAAGCATTTACAACTTTCTCTTCAATTATAGTTTTATCTTTTATGCCTTGGAGTTTTAACCCATAAGCTACATTATCAAAAATACTCATAGGAAATGGAGTAGGCTTTTGAAATATCATACCAACTCTTTGACGAAGCTTGATAAGGTCATTCTCTTTTTTTAATTTTAAAATATCTTCATATTTATCTGTTTTACTATTTAAAAGATTTACCTCTCCTTGATAAGTGTTTCCAGGGTATAGATCATGGATTCTGTTTAAAGATCTTAAAAGTGTTGATTTACCACAACCACTAGGCCCTATCATCGCCGTTATTTTATTTGTATAGATTGGTAAGTTAACCTCTTTAAGTGCAGGTTTTTGTGAACTTGCATATGTAAAAGAGAAATTTTTAATATCCAAAATAATCTGTTTAGCCATATTTTTTATCCTTTATCTCTTGTAAAATATCTACCCAATAAATTTATAAAAAGCACTATCATTGTTAATACAAATGAAGCAGCCCATGCTAAATCTCTACTCTCACTATCTGGGTAGTTTGCAAGATTGTAGATACTAACTGTAAGTGATGGGAACTGTTCACTTAAATCCATTGTAAAATAAGCACTATTTGCAGAGGTAAACAAAAGTGGTGCAGTCTCTCCAATAATTCTAGCAAATGCTAATAAAATTCCTGTTGTAATACCAATTTTTGCTGCTTTTAAAACTATCTGTAAAATGATTTTATGTTTACTTCCACCAAGTGCAATTCCTGCTTCTCTTAGCTCTTTTGGAACAAGTGAGAGCATGTTGTCTGTAGTAGAGATAACAATTGGTATCATCATAATCGAGAGTGCTGCTGCTCCTGCAAAACCACTATAACCATTCATAGGACTTACGATAATTGCATAGACAAATACACCAATTACAATAGAAGGTGCACTCATCATGATATCACTTAAATTTCTAATTATCATAGCGAATGTACTGTTATTTCCATACTCTCTTAAGTATATTCCAGCCATCATTCCAATTGGTACACCAACTATAGTTGCTATAAAAGCCATTGTAAATTGACCAACTAAAAGGTTTCTAATTCCTCCATTTACAAGATCATTTAGAAAAATATCAAAACTCAGTGCAGAGACTCCTTTGATACTCAAAGTTGCCAATATCCAAAACAAAAACCCTATCCCAATAATCGCCGAGAGAGTTGAGAGGGCTAAAACTATTTTATTTAAAAAGAGTCTATTCATCTTTTCTTTCCTAAAAAGTAAAATTTAGCAGCTGAGATAATAATAAAACTAACTACAAATAAGATAAGAGCAAGATAGAACATCGATGAGAGTTCCAAATCATCCGCCTCTGCAAAGTTGTTTGCTAATACAACAGGAATAGAAGTGGTCGCATCTGTTATAGATGATGGAATTTGCATAACTGAACCTATCAAAAATGCAACTGCCATAGTCTCTCCTAAAGCTCTACCAAGTGCCAAGATAATAGAGCCAATAATACCAGCCTTTGAATAAGGCATAACAACATCTTTTACAACTTCAAACTTTGTAGCCCCCATAGCATAAGCACTCTCTTTTAAAACATCAGGTGTGGTGTTCATGGCATCTTTACTAATTGCTGCCATAAAAGGCACAATCATAACCGCCAAAACCAAACCCGCAGTCAAAAGACCAATTCCACTACCACCAAAAAAACTCTGCACAATAGGAGCTAGATAAAAAAGCCCCCACATACCATAAATAATACTAGGAATTGCCGCTAAAAGCTCAATACTAATAGAGACAGGCTTAACCAAAAAAGCAGGAGCAACTTCAGTTAAAAAGATAGCAATACCCATAGCGATAGGAACAGCAAGCACCATCGCAATCAAAGTTGCATACAAAGTCCCAACTATAGGAACTAATCCTCCAAATATACCACCTTCATCATCCTCCCCTACTTCCCAAGCATTATCAAATATAAAACCAAGTCCAAAAGCTTCTATAGAGTCTTTTGAGTAACTAATTAAAACGATAAAAATACCTAAAAGAATGAAAAATGAAATTGTTGCAGATAAAAATGAGAAATTTCTAAAACTTTTTGCACCCATGTTTTGCCTTAATTTATAAATTAAAGAGGATAATATCTTAGTTTGATTACATTTTGGTTACAACTTTATACAAAAAACATCAACTTTGCAAAAACAACAATAAAAACCCCTAAAACAATAACTAATTTATGAAAATCATCTTTCATAAACTTACTTTTTTCTCTTTTAGTAAATTTTTTAAATAGGTTGCTTAAAACACCTGCAACAATAATAAAAACCAAAAGAATTTTAAAAAGTAACATTTTTTGCAAATCACTCTCAAAAAAACCTACATCCAAATTCATAAACCTAGACATCATCATCCCACCTGTTAAAACTAGAAACAAAAGTGTTATGGGAAATATTTTAAAACTTCTAGCTCCTAATATTTGGGTTATTTTTTTTTGAGTATCTTTATCAAATCTATTTTTAAGTGCTGAAATAACCGCTAAATCTGTAAAAACATAACCTAAAAAAATTATGGCTAAAATCAAATGTATTATCTGTGCATATGGGTAAAGTGCTTCCATAAAGACTCCTTTGTTGTATTGTATCTTTTTTTATCTCCATGGCTTATATAATTTTTTTGGTACTTCTAAGTATGTGAACTCAGGTTTCTGTGCTAAAATATCCTTTTTTTCAAAAGGATTTAAAATTGTATAAAATTATAGAGATATTTATAGAGTCAAAAAAGTTTAGATACTTTATAACTAGCTTAATTATATTTAACGGAATTATATTAGGTATTGCAACTTCAAAACCCATAATGGCTGACTATGGAAGTATTATAAATTTTTTAGATAAGAGTATTATTGCTATTTTTACTATTGAGATAATTTTGCGAATATATGTTCATAGAGTTAGTTTTTTTAAAGACCCTTGGAGTCTATTTGATTTTTTTGTAGTGGCGATTTCCCTAGTTCCAGCAGGTGAACAGTGGGCTATACTTAGAACTTTAAGAGTTTTAAGGCTATTTAGACTGCTTACTATTATTCCGCAGATGCGAACTATTGTATCTGCACTTTTAGGGGCAATTCCTGGAATTTTCTCTATATCTATCATGCTTTTACTATTTTTCTATGTATTTTCTATCATGGCAACAGATATATTTGGAGATGCTTTTCCTCAGTGGTTTGGAACTCTTGGTGAGTCGATGTATACACTTTTTCAAATCATGACATTAGAGAGTTGGTCTATGGGGATTGTTCGTCCTGTTATGGAAGTTTTTCCTCTTGCTTGGATATTTTTTGTTATCTATATCTTGGTTGTTACTTTTGTAATGATAAACCTTTTTATAGGTATTATAGTAGATGCGATATTTACTATAAAAGATGATGAGAAACAAGAAAAAAAGTTAAATGACATTGAAAAACTTCAAGTTGAAGTTAGAGAGCTTAAAGAGATAATTATAAATATGGATAAAAGGTTAAAATAGCAGCCTAAGTTTGATAAAATATCATAATTGCAGAAATCAGATTAACATTATCTCTGATTTCCAGCAAAAAAATTCCCTGCTAAACCCAAAGGTACAACCGTAACAAAAAAGAGATAACGACCTAAAAGTTCGCTTACAGTCGCTCCTGCAATTGAGATAAAAAGTAAAAATAGAGCAAACACAAATGACTCATTCACTATAAAAACTATAGCAAAAAGTGGAAATACTAAAGCAAATAGCACTATCGAAGTGAGCCTAATATTTTTATACTTTCTAAATTTCTCTTCGAGAAGTTTTTTTGTTCTATTTAATTGATAAAAGTTTATACTATTTACATCTAGACACTTATAAAAGTATACCTCTTTATAAATAGCATAAATTTGGTAACCCCCAAAAAGTAACATCAGTACCAAAATAGCCATAACACTCTCATTAGCTCCATCTAAAAGCATCACAAAACCCACAAGCAAAAACCCAACATATCCTGATCCAAAAAATCTCTTTGTAGTTGAGACTCTATCCCAAGATGGTCTAGCTTTAACACGATATATCATCGATTGAGCAAAAATACCATAAACTCCCATACTCAAAACTAAAGCTTGTAAAAGAGTCATCAAAATACCAAAAATTTCAAAATAATACAAAATAACTACCAAAAAAACACCAAAAGCATATAAACCAAGAGCTAAAGCTTCACGAGATAGCCAAGAAGTTTTGATATTTTTCATAGCACTAAAAGCCATAATTGGACGACCTAGATGTAAAGCTGAAAGAGGTAGACCTACTGCAATTGGTAAAAAGACCACAACTACCAGCCAGAGATTTGTCTTCTCTAAATTAAATTCAATATTTAAAATATGTCCTAAAAATAGAGCCAAAAATCCGCCAACTGAGATTTGTGAAAAGATAGTCATGAAGATAAGTGGTAACTCTTTGTGTGCTGGTTTTAAGATATGCTCATCCACTGGCTTTACATCTTCATCAAATTTAGGAAGTGTATATCTAGTAGTTGGTTTTGTGATAGAGATATCTGGAAGATGTGGTGCTACCCCCTCTTTTTTGATATCTGATTTTAACCATTTATCAACATTTACAATCTCTATCTCTATCGCCCCTGCGGGACAAGCTTGAACACAAGCTGGAGTCTGTTTTGCATCTAACTTTTCGTAACACATATGACATTTTGTAACTATACCTCTATCAGGATTAAAAATAGGGACTTCATAAGGGCAGTTCCAAGTACAGTATTGGCATCCTATGCAAACATCATCATCGTGATAAACTATGCCATTTTCAAACTTTATATATGAGTTTGTAGGACAGCCTTTTAAACACTCAGGATCTATACAGTGATTACAGCTCATTGAGTTAAAAAGTTGCTTTACATTTGGAAAAACTCCCGCTTCCATCTCACCAACACGACGCCATTTTATATCTGCAGAGTTAGCATTTTGCTCATTGCAAGCCACCTCACAACAGTGACAACCGATACAGACACTCATATCAAAATGAAATCTATACTGCTCATTCTCTTTTAACTCTGCAATCTCTATATGGTAATTTCCACACTGTTTATCTGTATCTGTTTTATAGTTTATAAAACTCTCTAATGGAGTTAATTGTTTCATGGTTAAATCTTTTTTTCTCTTATTATATAATTTTATAAATCTTTTTTGCACATCTTTATGATTAATTTTTAATCATAAAGATGTGCAAAAATTAAATAGATATCAAATTTACTTTTTACAATTATTAACTATAAAAATGATAATATAACTAAACGAAGGAGAAACCATGACAAGAGATGAGTATTTTTTAAGACAAATTCAACTTTGGGGAGATGAGGCTCAAGATAGTTTACAAGATAAGACAATTGCTATTATAGGGTGTGGTGGACTTGGTAGTTCACTCTCTCTTGCACTTGGGACAATAGGGATTGGAACCATATATCTCATAGATTTTGACCATGTAACACTTCACAACATACACAGGCAGATAGCTTTTACACTTGAAGATGAAAATAAGCAAAAAGCTCAATGCATCTCAAAACTAATACAAAGCAAATCTCCATATACCAAGACCATACCAAAAGTTATGAGTTTTGATGAGTTTAAAAAAGAGGGTCACAAAGTAGATCTCATCATAGATGCTATGGATAATCTTCCAACACGAAAAGCTATAGGAGAATGGGCCAAAGAGACAAAAACCCCTTGGATTTATGGCTCAGTTGAAGAGTTTCACGGACAAGTATGTTTTTTTGACAAAGCTAGTTTTGATGCATTTAAAATCACAGATAGAAAACCAGGAGGCATAGCGGCTCCTATCATCATGCAAGTAGCATCTTTACAAGCAAATCTAGCCATAAGATACCTCATAGGCGAAGAGGTAAAAAAAGATTTATTGTACTACTTAAGTTATAAAGATGGAGAGTTTACGATACAAAAATTTAAAATCTAAGCAAGGATGCTAAATTATAATAAAAACTAATAAAATTAAATTAAAATCTTAAAAGAAAAAATTAATCTATTACATGATACAATCCATGTTTTAAAATAGTTATTTCACAACATATTAGGATTTTAATTTATGGACTTTAAAGAACTACATTTTTATACCAAAAACTTACACTTACTATATGTTGAAGATGATGCATCAATCATAGAGCAGAGTGTTGAGTTATATGAGATGCTATTTGCAAGTGTTACCTTATGTACAGATGGAAAAGAAGGTTTAAATGCTTACAAAAATGAGTTATATACAAAAAATCGCTATTTTGATATAGTTATAACAGATATAAACATGCCAAATTTAAATGGCTTAGATATGATTGAACAAATACATCAAATTAATATAAAACAGTATATTTCAGTAGTATCTGCTCAGGATGAACCTGCAACTCTTTTAAAACTAATAAATTTAGGAATAGATAGTTTTTTACTAAAACCTATGCAAGAAAAACAACTCCTAAAAGCACTATATAAAATATCAAAAAATATAAATAATGAAAAAAACTCAAAACTTTACACTGCCAAAATAGTCGCATCAAATGAGCATCTAGAAGTTGAGATAAAAAAAAGAACAAATGAGCTAAAAAAGCAGCTTTACACCGACCACTTAACAGGTCTTAAAAATCGTTTAGCACTTAGTAGAGATATTGAAAAAAATGAGTATGAGATGTTAGCTCTCATTGATATAGATCGCCTGCAATTTATAAATGATTTATATGGAACCAATATAGGTAATGTAACTATACGACAGTTTGCAAATATTTTAGAAGTACACACCTTGGGGGCAAATTATACACTCTATAGAACATCAGGAGATGAGTTTGCAATTTGTAGTAAACAAGAAAACGAGGATAAATTTAAAAACTTTATAACAAGACTTAGCAAATTTATAATACATCTACCACTTTATATGGAAGAGCTTAAAGAGGAAATTTACATAGATGCAACAATTGGTGTTTCATTTGAGAAAGATCATCTTTTAACTCATGCAGATATTGCATTAAAATTTGCAAAAACAGATAAAAAACCATATATAATTTATAAAACCTCAATGAATACTTTAAAAAAGATGCAAAATACAATAAGCTGGAAAAGAAAAATACAATATGCTTTAGATAACAACAATATTATCCCAGTTTTTCAGCCAATTGTAAATTGTCAAGGCAAAATTGTAAAACATGAAGCTTTAATGCGATTAAAAGAGGTAGAGAATGAGGTAGAGACTCTTGTATCCCCGTACTTTTTTCTTGATACTGCAATTGCTACAAAACAGTACTCAAATCTATCAAAAACAATGGTAAAAAAAGCTCTTGAACATCTCATCAAAAATCACTGTATCTTATCTGTCAACCTTACATACAGTGATTTTACTGATAGTAGTATAGTCTCATTAATAGAAAATGTATTAGAAAACCATGATATTGGAGATAGACTAATTTTTGAAATTGTAGAGAGCGAAGATATAAAAGATTATAAAATATTGCAAAAATTTATCAAAAAATTTAGGAAATATGGAGTTAAAATTGCCATTGATGATTTTGGTAGCGGTTTTTCAAACTTTGGAAATATTATACAAACGAGTCCAGATTATCTAAAGATTGATGGCTCTTTAATAAAAAACATTGACAAAAGTATACAGATACAGACAATGGTAAAAGCAATCACTCAAACTGCAAATGAGTTAGGCATAAAAGTAATTGCAGAGTTTGTCCACTCAAAAGAGGTTTTCGAAAAACTACAAGAGTTTGATATAGATGAATATCAAGGCTATTACTTTTTTGAACCATCAGCTACTTTAATTAGTCAAAAAAGTACAATACCAAATTAAAGACATTAAATTTTTCAAGATTGGGATGTGTATAAGTGAAAAATATTTCTATTCTCATCACATTTTTACTATTTTTCTCCACTTTAAATGCAAAAATTAGCGTAAAACAAAAGGTTTCAATTGAATTAAAATGGAAACACTCTTTTCAATTTGCAGGCTACTATGCTGCTATTTATAAAGGTTTCTATGAAGAGGAGGGGCTCGAAGTTACACTAAAAGAGATAGATTTTCAAAAAAGCCCTATACAAAAAGTTTTAGATGGAGAGTCCCAATATGGTGTAAGCGATAGTACACTTGCAATTCATAGGCTTAAAGGTGAAAATGTTGTACTAATTTCACAAATATTTCAACAATCTCCTCTTGTTTTAATCTCGCTTTATGAGTCACAAATTACAACACCATACGAAATGATAGGCAAAAAAATCTCTTATGCTTTTGATGGATATGGAGGCACTCCAATAAATGCTATGTTTTTAAATGCAATTGGTAGCTTGCAAAATATAGACATTGTACCTTTTAGCTCATATGAAGATTTAATCAATAAAAAAGTTGATGCTATTTCAGCATACACTACTTCACAGCCATTTTATCTTGCTAAAAAAGGTGTAAAAGTCAATATAATTGACCCAAAAAGTTATGGAATTGATTTTTATGGAGATAATTTTTTTACAAGTCAAAAAGAGTTATCCACTCATCCAAAAAGAGTTGCTAAAATGAAAAAAGCAACTCTAAAAGGTTGGGAATATGCTCTTGAAAACCAAGATGAGATAATTGATATAATTTTAAAAACATATGCACCAAAAGCAGATAAAGAACTTTTAAAACTTGAAGCAAAAAGCACTTATCAGATGATTATGCCAAATTTTAAAAAACTAGGTAATATAAACAGATATAAGTATCAAAATGTTGCACAAACTTACTACAAATTAGGATTGGTAAAAAATCCAAAAATAGATAATGACTTCTTTTATAAAGAGAATTTTAAAAATATATCTAAACAAATTTCACTCTCTCAAGCAGAAAAGAGATGGTTAGAGAAAAATCCAACTATCTTTTTTGCAGGAAATCCAAATTGGCTCCCTTTTGAAGCTTTTAATAAAAATGGAGAGTATATTGGAATAGTTGCAGAGTATTTAAAAGAGTTAGAGAAAAAAATTGGTATAAAAATAAAACCAAAAATTACAAGTAGTTGGCAAGAGACATTAGATTTATCTCAAAAACATCAACTTGATATAATTTCTGGTGAAATTGACGATATGATTTTAAAACAAAACTACAAACCAATTACACCCTATTCTACTATACCTATTGTTATAATTATGCGTGAGGACAATAGTTTTATTGATGATTTAAAAGATATAAAAGATAAAAAAATTGCTATTGTAAATGATTATGGATATACTCATAAACTCATTGAAAACTATAAAGATATACCATTTATTCAGGTAAAAAATCCAAAAGATGCACTAAGTGGTTTAGTGTATGAGAAATATGATGCTATTTTATTGTCTATGCCAGCCGCTTCGTATTTAATCAAAGCTCAAGGTTTTAACACTCTTAAAATTGTAGGAAAAACTTCTATACAGATGAAGTCAACACTTTTTATACACGAAGATAAACCTTTTCTTCGATCACTCATAGAAAAATCTATGAGTGAAATTAAAAATAATGAGAACCTTAATAGGTGGCAAAAAATAGAATTTGTCACAAATGTTGATTATACTATTTTATATCAACTGTTTGGTGTTTTTTTACTTATCTTGATAGCTATAATTGTATGGAATTATAAACTTGCATCTGAAATTAAAAAAAGAAAAAAACTAAATATAGCACTAAAAGAGAGTGAAACTCAGATAAGAACCCTCATAGATAATATACTTTTATATGTTGTAGTAACCACAATAGAAGGGAAAATACTCTTAGCAAATCCAAAAACTATAAAAGATTATAATCTCTCAAGTGAAGATATTGAAAATTACAATATCTTAGAGTTTTATGTTGATACAAATGAGAGAATAGAAGTTATAGAGACTTTAAAAAAAGATGGAGTTGTAAAAGAAAAAATTATAAAACTAAAAAATTATAATGGAGATATTGACAACATAATGATATCTATTTTACCAATTATGTATGATGGTCAAGATGCTCTTCTTACAATTGGTGTTGACTTAACTCAAAGAATGAAGATGGAAAAAGAGTTATCAAAAGCCAAAAAACAAGCAGAATTAGCAAATTTATCAAAATCAGAATTTTTAGCAAATATGTCTCATGAGATAAGAACACCTATGAATTCTGTTATTGGTTTTTCAAACCTCTTAGAAAAACTCATAACAGACCCTATACAAAAAGATTATCTAAGCTCCATAAAAAGAGGAGGATCTGCACTTTTAGATATTATAAATGATATTTTAGATTTATCCAAAATTGAAGCTGGAAAATTAGAAATTATACTAGAGAGTGTAAATATCAAGCAATTGGTTTTAGAGATGGAGTCTATATTTTCCATAAAACTTATGCAAAAAAATCTTAATTTTGAAGTTGCGATAGATGATAGTATTCCTAAATATCTACTTTTAGATAGTGCTAGAATTAGACAGATTTTATTTAATATAATTGGAAATGCTATAAAATTTACTGATAGTGGAGTTATTAAACTATCTGTAAAAAAGATATTTGATGATGAGAAAAAGAGTAAGATTGATTTAGCTTTAATTGTTGAAGATACAGGCATAGGTATAGATGCAAAAAATCTTAAGAGTATTTTTAACTCATTTGAGCAACAAAAAGGACAAAATCAAAAATATGGAGGTACAGGATTAGGATTAACAATTTGTAAAAAACTATTAAACTTTATGAATGGAGATATAGAGGTTCAAAGCAAGCTAAAAGAGGGCTCAAAATTTACCGTTTATCTTAAAGATATTTCTGTAAGTTTAATTGAAAATGAAAAAAAACAACCACAATTTATAGCTGAAAGTATAGAGTTTAACTCTGCAACTATTTTAGTTGTAGATGATATAAAAGATAACAGAAAACTTATAAAATCTGCTCTTAAAAATTATGGCTTAAAAATCTATGAAGCACAAAATGGGAAAGATGCTTTAGAGAAATTGAAAAGTATCAAAGTTGATTTAATCTGCATGGATATAAAAATGCCCATAATGGATGGTTACGAAGCTATATCAATTATCAAAAAAAACTCTCTTTTAAAAGATATACCAGTAGTTGCAATTACCGCTTCAGTAATGGGAAAAGATATGCAAAAAATTAAAGAGTATAAATTTGATGGTTATCTTAGAAAACCTGTATCATATGATGAATTAATTTTGGAATTAACAAAATTTTTAACTTATAATACATATGAATTAAAACAAAAAAAAGATGCATCTATAGAAGAAAATACTTATGTAGATTTGCCAAAAACGGTTAAAATACTTCAAGAAGTTTATATTAAAAAATGGACTAAGATAAAAGATATGGGAGATTTTTCACTAATTTTAGAGTTTGCCACCAACTTGATAGATTTAGCAAATTTGCATCCTAACAATCTTCTATTAACTTATGCAAAAGAGTTGAAGCTAAATTGTGAAAGTTTTGATATAGAGAGGATAGATTTTATGATGAACTCTTTTCCAAATCTAATAGCAAAATTAGAAAATATTTTACAAAAGGATAAAGCTTGAGCAAGATACTAATAGTAGATGACACCCCTAAAAATATCCAAATGGCAATGAATATGCTCAAAAATGACGGGCATCAAATGTTTTATGCTAAAAGTGCTATCATGGGACTTAAGCTTGTAAAAGAGCACAATATTGAGATAGTTTTATTAGATATCATGATGCCTTTTATGAATGGCTATGAAATGTGTGAAATATTAAAAAAAGATAAGCAAACAAGAGATATTGTCATTATATTTTTATCAGGGCGTGACTCTTTAGAAGATATACAAAAAGCATATGAAGTTGGAGGGGTTGATTATATTATCAAACCATTCATAGATATTGAGTTAAAAACAAAAGTAGCTTTACACTCACAGTTAATTGAGTTAAAAAAGGAGATAGCTTGAATTTTAAAATACTACTCATCGATGATAATGCCAAAAACTTACAAGTGGCTATGGGAATTTTAAGCAAAGAGGGATATAACTTAGTCTATGCACAAGATGGAGAAAAAGGGTTAGAGTTAGCAAAAAGTGGTGATATTGATCTAATTTTATTAGATATTATAATGCCAAAGCTTGATGGATATGAAGTTTGTAAAAAATTAAAACTCCACGAAACAACAAAAGAGATACCCGTAATTTTTTTAACCGTGAAAGATGAAGAACAAGATATCATAACAGGTTTTGAAGAAGGTGGTATTGACTATGTCACTAAACCTTTTTATACAGAAGTACTCTTAAAAAGAGTAAAAACCCACCTAAATCTCTCAAAAACAACAAAAGAGCTACAACACTTAAATGAGAACCTAGAACAACAAGTACAACAACAAGTACAAAGCTTACGACTAAAAGACCAAGTTCTTTTTCAACAAGCCAAAATGGCATCCATGGGAGAGATGATAGCAAATATTGCACATCAATGGCGACAACCTCTTGGTGCAATCTCTGCAACTACACTTGGTTTAAAGACAAAGTTTGCACTAGATAAGTTTGAACTTGACAATGAACAAGGTATAAAGAAATGTAAAAAACAAGTTGATGAAAAACTTGATGATATTGAAAATTATGTAAATATACTCTCAAATACAATAAGTGATTTTAGAAACTTTTTTAAACCACAAAAAGATTTAAATGTTTTTGAGAGTGCCTCTGTAATTGAGAGTAGTCTTAAACTTCTCTCTTACACTCTACAAAATGGAGATATAACAATTGTAAAAGATATAAATAGTGTCAAAATAACAGGTTTTGAGAGTGAGCTTTCACAAGCTGTTATAAATATACTAAATAATGCAAAAGATGCTCTAAATGAACAAGAAGATTTAAAAAAGTTTATATTTATATCTACAAAACGAATAGAAAATGAAGCTCACATAATTATCAAAGATAGTGCAGGAGGTATTAAAAGTGAAAACAAAAAGGATATTTTTAAACCATACTTTACAACAAAAATTGAAAATGACGGAACTGGTATTGGTCTTTGGATGAGTAGGGAGATTGTTGAAAATCATATGGGTGGAAAAATAGAGGCGAAAAATGTAACTTACACATATGAAAATGAAGAGTTAAAAGGGGCAGAGTTTACAATCAAAATTCCAATCTCTATCAAAAAATAGATTTTTATCCCATTTTAGATATAATCGCGACCAATAAAGGTAAATTAATGAAAATTTATATAGCAACTGACCATGCGGCATTTTGCATAAAAGAAAATGTTAAAAAGATACTTCAAGATTTAGGAAATGAAGTTATAGATTTAGGACCTATGGATGATAGTAGAGTTGATTATCCAGATTTTGCTCATAAACTTTGTGAAAATGTTTTAAATGATTTAGGTACTCAAGGAGTATTAATTTGTGGGACAGGTATTGGTATGAGTTTGGCTGCAAACAAGCATAAAAATATACGAGCAGCACTATGCCATGATAGTTTTACAGCAAAAATGGCAAGAGAGCATAATGATGCCAATGTTTTATGTTTTGGGCAAAGAGTTGTTGGGCTTGGTGTGATTGAGAGTATCTGCAAAGCTTGGAGTGAGAGTAGTTTTGAAGGTGGAAGACATGCAAATAGAGTAAAGAAGATTGAGTTGTAGATGTTTGGAGAGTGGCTTTTTTATACTATTTTGATATTTATTATTATCTATCTTTTGATTATGTTAAATTATAATAAAGCTCTATATAAGAGAGAAGAAAAAAGCAATAAAATTAAAAAAGGCAATATAGACGATTCAAAACTGATGATTAGAAAATACCGTATACAACTCCAACGAGCAATTGGAAATATCGATATATTAACCGAGGAATTAAACAAAGTTAGAAATGATATAAAAACTCTAAGGGCTAGAAACTCACAAAATAAGTTAGAAAATGATCAATTAACAAAAAAGATAAAAGAGCTTGAAGATAGAATAGAAGCATTAATATAAAGGATGAAATTATGGGCATAGAGAGTGTAGGTTTTATAGCATTTGGGATTATTTTAGTTCTTTTTTTAGCACTAAAATTCACCATGTTTAAATAAGGATTTTTATGAAAGAGTTAAATAATAACGATAAAGAGTATCTCTTAAGTACAATTAGAGATATTGAAGATTTTCCAAAACCAGGGATTACTTTTAAAGATATAACTACACTTTTAAAAGATAAAAAGGCTTTTGGTTTTTTACTAGATCACCTAGAAGAGAGATATAAATCTTATGATTTAGACTTTATTGCAGGCATTGATAGTCGTGGTTTTATATTTGGAGCACCTTTAGCTGATAGACTTGGAGTTGGATTTGTACCTATTCGAAAACAGGGAAAACTTCCATATACTACTATCTCTGAAAAATATTCACTAGAATATGGATTTGATGAAGTAGAAGTTCATATAGATGCATTCTCTTGTGAAAAAAGTTCACCTAAAGTTCTTCTTATAGACGACTTAATAGCAACGGGAGGTACAGCAAAAGCAGCCGCAACTTTAGTAAAACAAGCCGGTGGAGATTGTGTTGAGGCATGCTTTATCATAAATCTTCAATTTTTAAAGGGTGATGTGGAGCTTAAAAAAGAGACTACTGTTTACTCTGTTTTGGAGATTCTCTAGTGTATATACCAAAAACTTCACAATTTGACCCAGATGAAAATGGACACTTTGGCATCTTTGGAGGACGATATGTTCCAGAGACACTAATGCCAACATTGCTTGAATTAGATGAAAACTATAAAAAGATAAGATTTGATAAAGATTTTTGGTTGGAGGTTGACTACTACTATAAACAATATGTTGGTCGCCCTAATCCTCTTTATTTTGCAAAAAACCTCTCACAGGAGCTTGGTGCAAAAGTTTACCTAAAAAGAGAAGATTTAAACCACACAGGAGCCCACAAAATAAACCACACAGTAGCTCAAGCACTTTTAGCAAAAAAGCTTGGCAAAAAGAAGATAATTGCAGAGACAGGAGCAGGTCAACACGGAGTTGCCACGGCTACTGTATGTGCACTTTTTGGCTTAGAGTGTGAGATATTTATGGGTGAAAAAGATGTTAAAAGACAAGAGTTAAATGTATTTAGAATGAAACTTTTAGGTGCTAAGGTAAACTCAGTAAAAAGTGGAAGCAAAACTCTAAAAGATGCTATGAATGAAGCTATAAGGCATTGGGTAACAAATGCTAGAGATACTTTTTATATCATAGGAACAGTAGCAGGTCCTCACCCTTATCCATTGATGATTAGAGATATTCAATCGATCATAGGTTATGAAGCAAGAGCTCAAATACTTAAAGTAGAAGATAAACTACCTGATTTCGTAATCGCTTGTATTGGTGGAGGAAGTAATGCTATTGGAATTTTCAACCACTTTTTAGAAGATAAAGAGACAACTTGTATAGGTATTGAAGCTGGTGGATTTGGACTAGATAACAAACACGGAGCAAGCTTAGCAAAAGGGAGTCGTGGAGTTTTACACGGTCAGATGAGTTATCTTCTACAAGATGAAGATGGACAAATACAAGAGGCTCACTCTATCTCAGCTGGATTAGATTATCCTGGGATTGGTCCAGAACATGCCTTTTTAAAAGAGCAAAACAGAGTCCAATATGAGTCAATAACAGATGATGAAGCATTAGATGCATTTGTTTGGCTTTCAAAATCTGAGGGAATAATACCAGCATTAGAGAGCTCTCATGCAATTGCATATCTAAAAAAGATACCAAAACAGAAAATTATAGATAAGATTATAATTGTAAATCTTTCAGGTCGAGGAGACAAAGATATGATGCAAGCTAAAGAGCTTTTAGATTTTGACAAATAAAAATAATTAGGGAGAATAATGGAATTTATAGTAACAGAGGAAAAACTACAAGATATAGAAGCTGATTGTGAATTTATCTTAGTAGTTGAAGGAAATTTAAAACATAAGTGGATTAAGGATTTGGAAGTTTTAGAAACTTTATCATTTGAGGGAAAAAGTGAAGAAGTTGCATATTTACCTCATTTACATCGTGTTTATATCGGAGTTAGCTCATTTGATAGAGATGAAATTAGATTAGCATTAGCAGTTGGCTATAGAGCTATCACAAAATCAAAATACAAAAGTATAAAAATCGGCTCTTACCTACATAATAAATTACCTACAAATATAAAAGCAATAGTAGAGGGAATAAAGCTACAAAGTTATACATTTGATAGATACAAAAGTGAAAAAATAGATAAAACTATCAAAACTATCACAATATCTCTAGAAGACTATAATGAAAAACAGATTACTTTAGAGAGTGCACAGAAGTCTATAAAAGAGGCTATCATCATCTGTGATGCTACAAACGAAGCCAAAGAAGTAGTAAACACTGTTCCAGATGATATGACACCAAAAATATTAGCAAAAAGAGCTCAAGATATAGCCAATAAGCTTGATGATGTTGAGTGTTTTATAGGTGATGAGGAGTTTTTAAAAGATCAAAAAATGGGTGCATTTTTAGCAGTTAGTCGAGCAAGTATTCATAAACCTAGATTTATACACTTAACTTATAAACCAAAAGATGCAAAAGCAAAATTTGTTTTTGTTGGAAAAGGATTAACATATGATAGTGGTGGACTTAGTTTAAAACCTAGCGAACATATGGTTAGTATGAAAGCTGATAAAGGTGGAGGGGCAGCTGTGTTGTCCATACTAAAAGGGGCGGCTGAGCTTAAAGTACCTTTTGAAATACATGCCATAATTGGAGCATGTGAAAATATGATAGGTGGAGATGCTTTTAAGCCTGATGATGTATTGGTAGCTAAAAATGGTAAAACAATAGAGGTTAGAAACACAGATGCAGAGGGTAGACTTGTTTTGGCTGATTGTCTTTGTTATGCTGGGGAGTTAGAGCCTGATTATCTTATTGATATAGCAACTTTAACTGGTGCTTGTGTAGTTGCAGTTGGTGAGTATACAACTGGAGTTATGGGGCATAGTAGTGATTTAAAACATCAGATAATTAAAGCTGCATCTAAAAGTGGTGAGTTAGCTGGCTCTTTGCCTTTTAACAGATATCTTAGAAAAACGATAAAGAGTGAAGTTGCAGATATGTCAAATATCAGCTCAACAAGATATGGAGGAGCAATCACTGCTGCTATGTTTTTAGATAACTTTGTAGATGAAAAACTAAAAGATAAGTGGCTTCATCTTGACATAGCAGGTCCAGCATATGTTAGCAAAAACTGGGGTTATAACCAAGTAGGAGCTAGTGGAGCTGGTGTTAGAATGTGTCTGTATTGGTTAAAGATGTGTGAGCATAAATTATTAATATCTAAAAAGGCATCGTAAATGGGATTAAGTGTAGGAATAGTAGGACTCCCAAATGTAGGAAAATCAACAACTTTTAATGCTCTAACAAAAGCACAAAACGCACAAGCAGAAAATTACCCTTTTTGCACAATTGAGCCAAACAAGGCAATAGTTGGTGTACCTGATTTGAGACTTGGAGAGTTAGCAAAGATAGTAAATCCACAAAAGATTATAAACTCAACTATTGATTTTGTAGATATTGCCGGTCTTGTTAAGGGGGCTAGCAAAGGTGAGGGACTTGGAAATAAGTTTCTTTCAAATATAAGGGAAGTGGAAGTCATCCTTCATATGGTTAGATGTTTTGATGATGAAAATATTGTACATGTTGAAGGAGGTATAAATCCACTTAGAGATATTGAGATAATTGAGAGTGAGCTTATATTTGCTGATATTGAGCAGCTAGATAAAAAGATAGATAAATTAACTAAAGATGCAAAGCTACAAAAAGAGGCAAAAGTAAAACTTGAGATTGCAAAAGAGTTAAAAATGCATCTTGATGAGCTAAAGCCTGTCTCTTCATTTTCTAAAAAAGATGATGAAGTTTTTATAGAGCTAAATAGTGAACTTAGATTTTTATCAAATAAAGAAATTATCTACGGTGCAAATACAGACGAAGATGGACTTTTAGAAGACAATGAGTATGTAAAAATTTTAAAAACTCATGCAAAAAAGAGCAATTTTGAAGTTATAAAACTCTGTGCAAAAATCGAAGAAGAGCTTGTAGGCTTAGAAGAGAATGAAGTAACAGAGTTTTTAGAAGAACTTGGCATAAAAGAGTCAGGATTGGAACAGATTATAAAAAGTGCATACTCAAAATTAGGTCTTATATCTTACTTTACAGCAGGAGTTCAAGAGGTAAGATCTTGGACTATCAAAAAAGGATGGCTTGCTCCAAAATCAGCATCTGTAATTCACAATGACTTTGAAAAAGGTTTTATACGAGCAGAAGTTATTGCTTATAATGATTTTATAACTTATAATGGAGAGGCTGGAAGCAAAGATGCTGGAAAACTAAGGCTTGAAGGGAAAGAGTATATAGTGCAAGATGGGGATGTTATGCACTTTAGGTTTAATGTCTAACAACAAAGCCTTTTGGGCTTTATTGTTAAAATCTACTATGGCTTATTGTAAGCTCCAAGAGGATAAACGATGTTAAATTTTATCGCTTGGTTATCTGCTTTTTTAGAAGAATACACATCTGCATGAGGACCTGTTGCTGTTAATCCAAATAGACTTGGATCAAAGTTTGATGGATTTCTCACATAACTTCTCTTAGTAGCATCTGTATTTGTATAGACTCCACCGCTCTCTGTCACTCTATGTAAAGTTCCATAAATCTTTACAGGCCAAGGATTTGTAGCATTTTCTACCAAAATCTCTTTTGCATAGTCAGCAACACCTACTGCTTCACCTTTTGCAATCAATTTATTAAAATATTTTGCCATGTTGATTGTCCAAGTATTATCTGAATCTTCTACATTAGTAAGATTCATAACCTCATTCATATTTAGATTTTCAGTAACTACAACCAAACCACCGCCAGCACTATCATGCTTTTTAGCACCAAAAACAACTGGTGTATTCTCTCTTGTTGTATATCTAAGAATATCACGCATCGTACCATTATCATTAATTTGTCCTGCTTTTGTCACATCTAATTCAAAAGATACCGTAAGATACTCTAAGTTACTATAATTGTTACTTGCATATTGTTCCATTAATAACTTTTCACCTGTACCTCTAGTAAAATGCAT
The DNA here is from genome assembly GCA_027068765.1 of Campylobacterales bacterium. Classification (GTDB taxonomy): domain Bacteria; phylum Campylobacterota; class Campylobacteria; order Campylobacterales; family QNZT01; genus SZUA-1433. The sequence continues at coordinate 17,004 of JAMOMC010000172.1, read as the reverse complement.
AACATATGTTGCTATAAACTTACCTGTTGTTACATCACTACCATCACCATCAGAACTCAAACCACCAGGTGTACCATCTATATGTGTATTAACTCCAAAAAATGGATTATTAGCATTTTCACCAGACTGACACTTCATGTTACATACATCTTCAAGCTCTTTTTTGATAAGCTCATACTTCTCATCTACACTTAAATTTGCAGCAATTGCAGCATCATTTAAACGAATATAGTTTGTTGGAATAAAAACTTCTTGAATACGATTTTCACTCGCATTACCTTCAACTGGTGTAGGAAATTTTTTACCACCAAATTCAGTTAAAGCATATTTTAATAACACACCACCATCTACAGTATCTTTATCTTCATCAACTGGTCCTAATCTTCCATAGTCTGTACCAAATATATATGTTACACCCTCTTTTGGAGAACAAGCTATACCTGGAGTGTTAACTAAACTTGTATCTACCTCTGCACATTTTTTAAGCTCAGATCTAACTACTGTTGCAACATTATTTTTACCGCTAGTATTATCTCTGTTAATGACAACTGTTCCGCCTTTTACTGGGTCTACAGTAACTGTAGTACCATTACCTGTTTTGATAGATACCGTATCTGGAGTTTCTGTATCTGGAGTTTCTGCACCTGGAGCACCTGGAACATCTTTACTCTCACATCCACTCAACACTAAAACACCCGCTAACATCGCACTTAATAAAACTCTTTTTCTCATAATTTAAATTCTCCTTTTTTTATTTATCTTGAATTTGAAAGTATAGTATCAGTTTAATATTAAATTTATATTAAAGATTTTTATAAAAATGCCGACCGATATACTTAAGGTTTATAAATGCTTATTTCATAGTTTAAATAGTTATTGTTTTACCTAAAAATATTGAATATATTTAATATTTAAAACTAATTATGTTATATTGCTAAAAAGTTATTTTTTTTGCTTTATTCTTGTTTTTTTAAGTATTTATTTTAATATGTTACTTTTCTTCACACATAAAGCATAAAAAGCTAAAATCTAGTAATTTTTAATATCAAAGGGATAGAACAAAATGAGACAACTCTCCAGTATACTTTTAGCTCTGTTTATGACAACGACGCTTTATGGCGAATTTTCCGCAAGCCAGATGCAACAAGCCAAAACGATGGTTGCAAAAAATCCATCTTTGCTAAATAATCCAAAAGCCAAAGAGATGATAAAGCAACATAAATCAAATGTAGCAACTAAAGGTCTTTATAATGACACCTTGCAAAAGAGTGAAGTTACAAATGAGATAGAAGATGCAGAAGCTACATTTGAAGACTCTTTAGAAGAAAATGAGACTTTAAGTGCTACCATAGTAACTACTAAGGATTTAGATTTAAGACTTTCACCACAAAGATATAAAACAAACAATGAAGAATTATCAAGAATAAAGTCTATACACTCCACAAGAAGCAGCAATAAAAAGCTTGAAAGATTTTCAAAAGAGTTTTTTAGAAATAAAAATAAAATTTCACAAAAAACTATCAATGCACCATCGAGCTATATCATAAATCGTGGAGACAACATCACCTTTTGGGTTTATGGAGCTTCAAATAAAAAACACTCTCTAACAGTAAATAGTCAAGGAAATATAAATATACCAGAAATTGGTCCAGTTCATGTCGCTGGTGAAAAGTATGCAGAGGTAAAAGAGCTTTTGACAAACTATCTCTCAAGTTCATATAAAAATAGCGAGGTTGTTGTGGATTTAAACTCATTCTCAACCGCACAAGTGACTCTAACCGGTTTTGTGAATGCTCCTGGAATTTTTAATACTAGTTCAATCTCTAGTGTCAAAGATATACTCATAGAAGCAAATGGTGTCTCAAATGTTGGATCTGTTCGAAAAATTAAGGTAAAGAGAGCTGGAACTACTATAGCTACTGTTGACTATTATCACCTTTTAAATGCTGGGTTGGATCAAGGAGATGTTGTGCTTCAACCAAATGATACTATCCATGTCCCTAGAGCTTATGGTCTTGTACGGTTAGAGGGTGCTATAAATAAAGAGGCAATTTTTGAAATTGAACGAGGTGAATCACTTAGAAAAATTTTAAAAATTGCAGGTGGTCTAAAAAGCTCTGGTGATGGTCTTCAAATTCATATTAAAAGATATACAAACAATAAACAGATTAAATATCACAAAATCACATTAAAAGAGGCTGGTAGATTTACACTTAAAGATGGTGATGAAATTTACGTAGGAAAGATGGGTATAACAAATGAAAAATTCATCCAAATAGTTGGAAATGTAGTGAACAAAGGTAAAAGAGAGATTAGATCAAACCAAATTCAACTTTCAAAATTATTAAAAAAAGAGATTAGAGGTGGCAAGCTTAATACTATGTTTTTAGAAAACACCAAACTCGATTATGCTGTAGTTAAAAGAATTGGAAAAGATTTAACTCCACAGATGTTTAGTATCAATCTAGCAAATGTCTTAGATGGGATAGAGGATTTTACACTTTTTAATAGAGATACACTATATATATACAATAAACTTGATGTTGGAGTTAATCCATATGTAACAATATCACAAGTAGGAGAGTCTCAAGCCTTACTCATTCAAGGTGGGAAACATCTCTTTACTGATGGTATGACATTAAAAGATCTAATATTTGCTGCTGGAACAAAAGGGGCATTTGACCAACAAAGAGTTAAAGTAGTCTCTTATGACAACAAAAACAAAAAGGCTGATGTGAAAATTATTGATTTTGAAAATAATCCAAACTTTGCTTTAAAAGCATTTGATGTCATATATCTTTTTGATTTTTTTGAAACATATCCTATAAAAACAGCATACATCTCTGGTGAAGTAATAAGAAGTGGAAAATATGAAGTATCAGAAGCTATGACTTTGGAAAACTTTATACAGAGTGCTGGAGGATTAAAAGAAAAAGCTTACTTAAAAGAGTGTGAGATTATAAGATACCATGTATCTAATGGAGAGAGAAAAAAGAAGATATTCAATATAAATATGACAGATATTTCAACATTTATTATACAACCTCATGATGAGATAAATATAAAACGAATTCCCTATTGGAATGATAGAAAATTTATTATACTAAAAGGTGAAGTTAAGTTTCCTGGTAGTTATATCATACATAGTGGAGAGAAACTCTCATCTGTGATTGAGAGAGCTGGTGGATATACAAATGAGGCTTTTTTATATGGAGCTGTATTTACAAGAAAAGAGATTGCCAAAATTCAAAAAGAGAGTCTAAAAATTGAGCTTTCAAAACTAAAAGAGCAAGTAATTTTAGCAAGTCTTAGGGCATCTGGTAGTAAGTCGATGAACTCCATCAATATATCTGAGAGTATACAAGCTGTTGAAACTTTGATAGTAGAGGCTGAACAGTTAACTCCAATTGGAAGAGTTTCAATTAATTTAAATCCTAATCAACAAACAGGACACTCGTGCAATAGTTGCAATAATTCAAAAACTATAAATAGTTCTATTAAAGGAACTTCAAACGACTTAACTCTCAAAAACGAGGATGAACTATTTATTCCATCATTTAAAGATACAGTAGTGGTTAGTGGAGAAGTTATGAATCCTATGGCATCAGTTTATCTTGGAGATGATATAAAAAATTATATTTCAAAAAGTGGAGGTTTGAGTGAGCTTGCTGATACTGATCATATATATGTAATGCATGCAAATGGAGAGGCTGAAAAAGCAACTCTCGGAAGTTATCTATTTTCATCAAATAAAGTAGATATTAAAAGAGGAGATGTTATCATAGTACCCAAAAAACTTATGTTTCAAAAAGGTATTGATATGGTTGGCGAAGTTGCTGATATATTTTATAAATTAACTCTAACAGTTGCTGCTATGCGAACTGTTGGTGCATTATAAGGTAAAAATAGATGCAAGAGATAAATAATAGAGCTAACTATATTGAAGAAGATGAGATAGATTTAAAAGAGCTATTTAGCACCATTTGGCAAAATAAATTTACAATTGCAATAATTGCTCTTTTGGTAACTTTTTTTGCTCTTATATATGCACTTAAAAAACCAAATGTCTATACATCATCAACTGTACTTATCTTAAAAGAGAATGATAAACCAAATATTAGTGGTGGAGCAGCTGCTATGGCTGCTATGGCGGGAGTAAACTTAGGTGGTGGAGGTGGAGGTATAGACATCTCCGGACTTTTTAAAAATCTCCTAGGCAACTACTCATTTAATAAAGATATAATTAAAAAATATAAAATCAACCAGATGCTAAAATTAAAAAATATTGAGAAAAACTTCGTCTTTGCTGCAAATAAAAAAGAGATATACGATTTTTTTAAATCAGATGCTTATAAAGAGATAGACCAAGAAGAGTTAACATACAATACATACTTAAAGATAAAAAATATCTTATCAACTTCAACGGATAAAGAATCAGGTGCTATAACACTCAGTGCAAAGTTTGAAGATAGATTTGTAGCAAAAGAGCTAATAGATATATATCTGTTAGAGATGAGTACTTATATCAAAAAATTAGATTTAAAAGAACTAGATGATCAAGTTGCATATTATGAAAAAGAGCTTTTAGCATCTAAAAATATAGATCTTAGAGACAATATAAACTCTCTTCTTTCAGCATTAGTGAAAAAAAAGGTACTATCTCAAGCTGGAGAGTTCTATATGGTAAAACAGTTAACTAAACCACAAGTACCCTATATAAAAGATAAAGCAGGTCCTAAAAGAGCTTTGATTATTATAGTTGCTTTTATAACTTCTATCATTTTGGGAATCTTTTTTATCTTCTTTAAAGAATTTATAAGAAGCTCCCCTGAGAGAGAAAGTGAGTTATCGTTTTGAGATTCAAAAAAGAGGAGAAAACTTCATGATTAAAACTTTGCTAATATTGTTTCTATTTGCCTCATTTGTAAAGGCTTTAGATGTACAAGCCACATCACAAAATATTCGCTCATATGTACTTCCTTTTCAAAAAGCAAACATTAGTGCAAGCTACAATGTAGTTAGTAAAAATTTTGATATTTTTAATATAAGAGATGATAATGTTGGGAGTGCTTCAAGACATGGAAGCATTGGAGATTTAAATGGTCTTAACTTTACCCTTGGTTATGGTTTTTCTGAATATATATCACTCTTTTACAACTTTGAGTATCAAAATCTTGACTATGCAAGTGAAAGTTTAAAAAATAAAAAACAGCACTTTTTTACAAAACTTGGCATCTACCACAATCCAAGCTCATTTATAGATACTTTTTCAACAGATTTAGGTTTTATACATAATGGGGCAAATGATTTGAAAATTTCAGGCTCAAATTTAGAAATTTCAAATATGAATGATTTGAGCGATAACTCATTTTATATAAGAGTTTTGGCTGGTTCAAAAATAAGAGCAAGTATTTTAGATTTTTATCTTGGATTAAAATATACAAATATCAACACAAAACTAGATTTACTCTCTCTTAACAGAAATGAAACTTCCCTAAATTTAGGATTTCAATATACCGTAGAATTAGGAAATTATCTTATAGAGGGTGGATATGAGTATATTAGACTTTTTAACAGAAGTGTGCAAAATATTGAAAGTAGTAACAATGTTTTTAATCTAACTCTCTCTTATGCCTTATCGAGACAAATTTTAATTTTTATTGGCAGTAAATATTATACTAATCAATACAACGGTATAATCCCATATCTATACAATGAAAAAACTAAAAATGTGTTTGATACAAAATTTGGATATGCAAATATAGGATTTGTTTATAGCTTTGATCTAAAATTTCCAAATCATTAAAATATTTTTAAAGGAAATTTATGAAAAAAATAGCAACTACTTTTCTATTACTAACTATAAGTTTTCTTAGTGCTAATGAAATAGGCTTAAATCTACTAAATGAAAGAGAGTTAAAAACAAAGTTAAATTACAATAAGATAAACGATACAATTGATGTTTTTAATATAAAAGAGAGTGAATTAGGAAGCGTAAATGTTGGCTCTATTGGAGATGCGAGTGGATTAGATATCTCTTTAGGTTACGGTATTGACTCATACAATAGTATCTACTATAATTTTGAATATCTAAGTATAAATTATGGAGATACAGAACTTAAAAACAAAAAACATGAAATATTTGGCAAAATAAATTTAAATCCGTATATAGAAAATCTTCTACTTCCTCTCTCAGTTGACCTTGGTTTCACACATAATAGCAGTGATGATATTAGTTTAAAAAATGACTCATTTTTAAACTCCATGATACAAAAGATTAGACCAGGCACAACTATGGTATTTAAAGATGGTGGAGTCTCTTATAAAGGAAGTACACTATATATAGTAAATAGAGGCGGTATAGTCCCTTTTATGAAAATTGCAAATATGAGTGATTTATCTTTTTTTATAAGAGCTGTTGGAAATTTGGAATTTCAAAACTCTATTTTAAATCTCTATGCAGGAGTAAAAACAACTTCTATAGAGAGTGATATAGTACTACATAATATCATACAAGATATACTTAATGTAGAGATTGAAGGAACAGATTTAAAAAGAGATGAAGAGTCCATTTTTTTTGGGTTTAACTATGTTTACAATTATCAAGATTTTCTCTTTGAAGGTGGATATGAGTATCTAAATATATTTGGAAGAGAAGATAATGTAAAACTCACAGATGACAATCATATCTTTAAAGGCTCAATTAGCAGAAAACTAAATGATAAGATTACTGTTTTTATCGGTGGAAAAGCCATGCTTCACCAATTTAACGGTGTCATACCTTATCTTTATAACAGATATACAAAAAATAGATATACAAAAAAGTATGGTTATGCAAAGATAGGTTTTATCTATAGTTTTGATACATCAGTTTTAAGAGTCTACTAATGTCTAAAAAGATACTTCTTACAGGAACAGCTGGATTTATCGGTCACAATTTGGCTAAAAAACTACTAGAACGAGGTGATGAAGTTATCGGACTTGATAATATAAATAGCTACTATGAAGTAGCCTTAAAATATGGCAGATTAAAAGATACAGGTATAAAAGAAGAAGATATAGAGTATGGAAAATTAATAAAAAGCTCAATCTATCCAGAGTATAGCTTTATAAAATTAAACCTTGAAGATAGAGAACAGATGGAGAAACTTTTTAAACAAGAGAGTTTTACAGATGTTTGCCATTTAGCAGCACAAGCTGGTGTTAGATACTCCTTAGAAAATCCTCATGAGTATATACAAAGCAATATCGTAGGATTTATGAATATCTTAGAGTGTTGCAGACAAAATGATATAAAAGCACTCTCCTATGCTAGTAGCTCCTCTGTCTATGGTTTAAATAAAGAGCAACCCTTTAGCACCAAACATGATGTCTCTTGCCCAATCTCACTATATGCTGCTACCAAAAAATCAAATGAACTCATGGCTCACACTTACAGCCATCTTTACAATATCTCAACAACTGGGCTTCGGTTTTTTACAGTTTATGGGCCGTGGGGCAGACCTGATATGGCTCCTTTTCTTTTTACAAGAGCAATTTTAAAAAACAAGCCTATAAATGTTTTTAACAACGGAAAAATGGAGAGAGATTTTACCTATATTGATGATATAAGTGAGGGAGTATTACGAGTCATTGACAACCCAGCTTCAGATAAAACTCCATATAAGATTTATAATATTGGGAATAATACTCCGATAAGACTTATGGATTTTATAGAAATTTTAGAGCAAAAAATAGGAAAAAAAGCTCAAAAAAACCTAATGGATATGCAACCTGGAGATGTTTACAGCACTTATGCAGATACAAGTGAACTTATCAATGATTTAGGATATAAACCAAAAACTCCTCTCAAAGAAGGAATTTCTAAGTTTATAGATTGGTATAGAGAATTTTATCTAAAATAGAAGCTTATCTTCTGGAGTTGTTCCTTGTTCACTGCCATTTTTAGGTGGTTTTGAGATTATTGTAAAATACTCAGTCTTGTTTTTGACCTTCACAACCCTAACCTTTTTTGGTATATCAAATACTCTTTTAGTTTCAGGATGAATCTTTAAATACTCTCTATAAAAAGATGCAAACACAGGTGCTGATGCTTTTCCTCCTGATTCTTTGTACATTGGTCGATTGTCATCTTTTCCAAACCATACAAGAGTTTGAATTTGTGGAGAATACCCACAAAACCATGCATCTTTATACTCATTTGTAGTACCTGTTTTTCCAGCTAACTCAATCCCCTTAACTTTTGCATTTGTGCCTGTTCCTTTAACTACAACATCTCTTAAAATTGATGTAGTTAAAAAACTCTGCGAAGGCAATACAACTTCACTTTTTTTTGCAGTATAACTCTTCTCGTCACCCTGCCCCGTTACAACTTTTTTAACTAAAATTGGGTCTAACTTCTTTCCATAATTTGAAAAAATCGTATAAAATCCACTAAAATCCAATACAGATATACCAAAAGTTCCAAGTGACATAGACAAATCAGCTGGAATATTTTTAAACCCCATTTTTCTAATCGCCCTATGAACACTACTAAGTCCTAACTCATTTACTAAATTTATAGTAGCAAGGTTTCTAGAGTGCACCAATGCTTGACGAAGGCTCAAAACTCCTGCATAATTTTTAGAATAATTTTTGGGTCTCCACTCTTTTTCATCCTCTTGATTTATATCTTTAAAAGTTCTTGAAATATCAGTTAATCTACTCTGAGTTGAGTACCCTGCATCTAAAGCTACTTGATAGATAAATGGCTTAAATGATGAACCAGGTTGTCTTATACTTTGAACTGCTCTATTGTAAGAGCTTTTCTTATAATCAACTCCACCAACAAGAGCTAAAACCTCTGCTGTTTTATTTTCCAAAACAACCATCGCACCATTTAAATCACTATAATCAACCTCTTGACCCTCTCCTCTTTTAATTATCTCTTTATAGCCATCTAAAAGTGACTTTTTAGCAAGCTCTTGAAGCTCCAAATCGATAGTTGTATATATCTCATAACCACCAGTTCTAAGATCTGGGTATTCAGCTCTTAATTCCCTTATAATTTGATCAATCACATAAGGAGTTTTATTTTTTGTTAAAGTATCATCATAAATTTTTGGACGAAACTGCTCATACTTTTGATACTCTTCATCTGTAATCCAACCAATAGAGTTCATACGAAACAAAACCGTATTTGCACGACTAAGTGACAAATCTAAGTGTCTTGTAGGATCATATGTACTTGGTGCCTTTGGAAGCCCAACAAGTATCGCTATCTCTTTTAAATTTAACTCATGTAACTCTTTTCTAAAATAACCAAGAGCCGCTGTTTTAACCCCATAATATCTATGACCAAAGTAAATCTCATTTAGATACCTCTCTAAAATCTCCTCTTTTGTAAGCTCACCCTCTAACTTCAAAGCCAAAATCGCTTCATTTATCTTTCTTTTAAACTTCTTTTCATTAGTTAAAATGGTGTTTTTTATAAGCTGTTGAGTCAATGTTGAAGCTCCCTCTTTAAGACTCATAGCTTTTATATCTTTTATGGCCGCTCTAAAAATCGCCTCATAATTTACACCTTTATGCTCAAAAAAAGTTGTATCCTCAATAGCTATAAGAGCTTCAATGAGTCTAGGTGGTATCTCTTCATAAGAGGCATAAAGTCTATGCTTTTTATTAAAAAGATTTGCTATTAATTCGCCATGTCTATCATAAACTCTTGTGGTTGTATCTGGATTGTAGTAGATTAATTTATCTGCATCTAGCTTTATCTCATTTGAAAAATATAAAAATGCCATCACAACTGAGATAATTCCCAAAAGAAAAAGTGCTATAAATGCTCTTAGTACATACTTCATACTCTTTTTTTCCTATTTTTAAAATTTGACTCTATAAGCTCTTTAGCATATGAACTTTTAGGATTTTCTAAAACATCTTTAACTTTGCCCTCTTCAACTATTGTACCATTTTTTAATATAGCAATCTCTTGGCATAACTCCCTAGTCGCTCCAATATCATGAGTTACAAATAAAATTTTATAACCCACCTCTTTTTGAAGCTTTTTTATAAGTTTCAATATCGCATCTTTTGTATCAGAATCTAGTGCCGTTGTTGGCTCATCTAGAAGTAAAAGTTTAGGATTTGTTGAGAGTGCCATAGCGATTATTACACGCTGAAGTTGTCCACCACTAAGCTCAGATGGATAACGATTTAAAAAATCTATATCCAAATCAACCATCTGCATAAAAATTTCAGCCTTATCTCTATCTAACATAAACTGTTTAGCAATTTTTGTCAAAGGAGAGAGTGCTGTAAATGGGTTTTGTGGAACTATCGATATATTTTCACCTCTTTTTATCTTAAAACTAGATTCTATATCTAACTTGACATCTAAGTTTTTAGCAGACATTCCTAAAAGTGCTTTTAAGGTTAGAGATTTTCCACTCCCACTCTGTCCAACTAATGCAAATGACTCTTTTATCTCAAATGAGATATTTACAAGCTCTTGGGATTTACTTTTTATCAAAAGTCTATTTACTATAAATTTCATCTCTAAGCTCCAGAAAAAACTTTTTAAGCAGATCCATATCCAAAGAAAGCCTTGGAATTAGACGAATAATAGCACTTTTTACAGTAGGTGGGCGAATTGCCCCTATCAAAAAACCTCTTTTTTTTGCTTCTTCTTTAATCCAAATAGCTCTTTTAGAACTCCCCACATCTAATTTTAAAATCAATCCATCTATCTTGATTTCAAACACTTCATCAACTAATCTTACAATAGTTTTAATTTTTCCTAGCAACTCTTTTTTTTGAGATTCTATTTTTTTAGTAGCCTCTAATGCCAAAGATATATCAAAAACAGATGGTGCAGTAGCATAAATGATGGCTTTTGCCCTATTTTGAAGATATAAGACAACTTCACTATCAGCTAAAATATAAGCCCCATAACTACCATAAGCTTTACCAAGAGTTCCCATTTTAATATGATTTTTTTTGATTTTTATACCATAATAGTCATACACTCCCAAAAGATTATCTCCCAAAACCCCACAACTATGAGCTTCATCAACTATAAGCAAAATATCTTCTATATCAAAAATCTCTTTTTTTAATATATCTCCATCCATTGAGTAAATGCCCTCAACACAAACAACTGCACGATTATAACTATTTGAATTAAGTATCTCTTTTAAGTGAGATATATCATTGTGTCTAAAAAAAACAACTTCACATGAAACAAGTTTTGAAGCTAAAATTCCACTCGCATGATATAGCTCATCCAAGATTAAAATATCTTTTTTACGACAAAGTGCCTCAATCAAAGAGAGGTTTGCCAAAAAACCACTCCCAACAACAATACCTGCTTCAAAACCATTTAACTCACAAAGGTACTCTTCAAACTCTTTATGAATTGGATGATAGCCATTTATAAGCTGAGATGCTTTTGGGGAATGGGTTTTGTATCTTAAAACTCTCTCATATGCCAAAGCTAAAAGCTCTTTATCTTCAGCAAAACCAAGATAATCATTAGATGCTAAATCTTGCAAATTTTCACAAAATATCTCCCTCTCTCTAAAACGATTTGATTTTTTAATAGCTTTTAACTCATTTTCATACAAAAGGAAGAAGCCTCTCAATGCCAAGCCCCATGGCATTACTCTCTAGTCCTTTAACATCTTTTATATATTTTTTACAAAACCCCTCAACCATACAAGCCCCAGCTTTCCCTCTCCAATCACCTGAGTTTAGATAATTTTCCAAATCCTCTTTTTCAAACACTTCAAACTGATAATTGGTTGAAGAGATATCTAAAAAGTATAACTCTTCCCTTTCATAAATCATACAAGTTATGATAGTTGTGCTACTTCCACTTTGAAGCTTTAAAATCCTTTTAGCTTCATCTTTATCTTTTGCTTTTCTAAGAATTTTCCCTTCAACTGTTATAACTGTATCTGCAACCAAAAAAGGTATCTCTAATCCAAACTTCTCTTTACAAGCTCTATATTTTCCTAAAGCTACTTTATAAACAAACTCTTTTGCACAAGCCGCACTCACCAAATCTTCATCAAAATCTAAACTAGACTGAATAAACTCTACACCAAAATCTCTCAATATCTTTGCCCTTGAAATTGAGCTTGAAGCTAGTCGTATCATAAAATTCCTCTCAAAATTGTCTTTGAAGTTGCATCTTTGGTTTTAAAAGCAGATTTTAAAAACTCATATGAAATTTTTGGATCCATACACTCTCCACAGGTAAAAATATCAACAGATGCATAAGAGTGTTCTGGCCAAGTATGAATTGCTAAATGGCTCTCAGAAATTATAACAACTCCACTCACACCATGAGGCTCAAATCTATGAAAAGAGCTATCTATCACAGTTGCTCCAGCTGCTTTAGCAGCCTCAATCATAACTTTTTCAACACTCTTTATATCGTTTATTATGCTCTCATCACACCCTTTATACTCAGCAAGTATATGTTTTCCTAATGCCTTTTTCATCAATTCCTCAACATCAATCCAAAGTAAGCAGCAATTATCCCTAAAAAGATATTAATCATAATTAGATAGTTTGAAACTAATCGTATATTATCATCTGCTCCAAGAGAGTCACTAGCTTGACACCTCTTTTTAGCTTCTAAAATTTTAAAATATGAGTATGCTACATTTATAAACATAAATAGCCATAAAATCTCTTTTGTACTTATTATAGTAGCCAAAAGAGGATCTTTTTCATTATATAAAGCACCAATAGATATCATCAAGCCACTAATTAAAAGGGATATTGAGACAATTAAAAAGAGTCCAAACAACCTTTTAAGTGTACGGATAGAAGTTCTTACCATCAATTTTTCATTTGGAATCTGCTTTATTGCAGGATATGAACTCATGATAAAACCTATCATCGCACCAACCCATATAACAGCACTCATTATATGAAGCGGTAAAATAATATATGAGTAACTATAATAAAATTCACTCAAACTTCAAGCTCTTTTTTAACAAACTCCTTTGATTTTAAAAGAGCCTCATTAAGTTTACTAGCATCTTTTCCTCCAGCTTGTGCAAAATCATCTCTTCCTCCACCACCTCCTCCAAGAATTGGTGCAATCTTTTTTATCCAATCCCCAGCTTTAATGGATGCATTTTTCACACCAGATGCAAGCATCACTTTATCACCTCTTTTTTGAAATAACATCACAGCAACTTTAGATTTTTGATTTTTTATCTCATCTATCATCTCTTTTATATCTCCAGCTTCAACAATAGCCACAAGAGTCTCAACATCTGCGATTTTTTCAAAATTTAACTCTTTTTTACTAGAGTTTGAAATATTTTTTATCTCATCTTTTAACTCTTTTATCTCATCTTTTAATCTTTTAATACCTAAAAGTGGATCTTTATTTTTAACCTCTTGACTAATTTTATTAACTGTACTTCGATAATTTTTAAAAAGTTTAATCGCACTTTTACCACATACTGCTTCAATTCGCCTAACACCAGCACTAACTCCACTCTCTTTAGTTATAAAAAATGCTCCTATATTTGAAGAGTTTGAAACATGTGTTCCGCCACAAAGCTCCATACTCACATCTGCTAAAGATACAACTCTAACACTATCTCCATATTTCTCTCCAAAAAGAGCCAATGCTCCTTTATCTTTTGCATCTTCTATTGTCATAATATTTGTTTTTACTTCTTCACCTTTAGAGATAATATCATTTACAAAATCTTCAACTTCTCTAATCTCTTCACTACTTAAAGCTTTTGGGTGCGAAAAATCAAACCTTAAACGAGAAGCTTCAACTAAACTTCCAGCTTGGGATACATGAGAGCCTAAAAGTTTTTTTAAAGCAGAGTGTAAAAGATGTGTTGCTGAGTGATGTTTTGCAATCTCAAAACGACTATCATCTACAATAGCTAAAACACTCTCTTCTTTTTTTATACTCTTTTTGGTTTTAATTTGTGATAGGTTTAAATCAAAAAACTTTTTTGTATCACTTACAACTGCAACACCTTCAAGCTCTCCACTATCTCCACACTGTCCACCGCTTTGGGCATAAAAAGGTGTTTTATCTAAAAGTACCCATCCCTTTGCATCTTTTTTTAAAGTATCTACACTTTTAAAATTCTCATCTAAAAGTGCTAAAATTTTCACTTTAGCTTTACAACTCTCATATCCGATAAACTCATTCTCTCCAAAAGCCTCAATTAACTTTTTAAAATCACCTTGGACTGCACTATCTCCACTACCTTTCCAAGCAGCTTTAGCTCTTGTTTTTTGCTCACTCATAAGAGCTTCAAAAGTAGAGATATCTACAGATATATTTTTATCTCTTAGCATATCTTCTGTCAAATCAAGTGGAAAACCATAAGTATCATAGAGCTTAAAAGCTACAGCTCCACTAAAAAGATCTTGCGTATTTTCTAACTCCTTTTCAAAAAGCTCCACACCAGAAGATATAGTCTTAAAAAATCTCTGCTCCTCTAACATAATTTGCTCTTTTAAAGATTCAGATTTTTCTAGTATATAAGGATATGCATCTGCTAAACTATCACACAAAACATCAACCAACTTAAACATAAATGGCTCTTTAATACCAAGAAGATAGCCATGACGAACTGAGCGACGAAGGATACGACGAAGAACATACCCTCTACCCTCTTTATCAAAATTTACACCCTGAGCAAGAAGAAAAACTACAGCTCTTATATGATCTGCGATAACACGAAAACTAGCCCCATCTTCATAAATATACTCTTTTTTGCAAATTTCTGAGACTCTCTTGATAAGTGGCATAAAAAGTGAAGTATCAAAATTGCTAATCTTTCCCTCTTTTATAGCCACAACTCTCTCTAATCCCATACCTGTATCGATTGAGGGTTTTGGAAGAGGAGTTAGTGTGCCATCAAGAGATCTCTCATACTGCATAAAAACTAGATTCCATATCTCTAAAAAACGATCTCCATCTCCTCCCATCTTATCTTCTAAAGAGTTAAAATTCTCCTCTCCTTGGTCATAAAAAATCTCACTACAAGGTCCACAAGGTCCACTATCTCCCATCTGCCAAAAATTATCTTCATCACCAAAACGAAGAATTCTATCTTTTGATATATACTTTTGCCAAATTTTTTCAGCTTCATCATCACTATCGTGAACTGTCACCCAAAGTTTTTCAACTGGAAGTTCAAGATTTTTTGTTACAAACTCCCAAGCATAAGCTATAGCTTCTTCTTTAAAATAGTCTCCAAATGAAAAATTTCCAAGCATCTCAAAAAAAGTATGATGACGATTTGTATAACCCACATTTTCAAGGTCATTATGTTTTCCACCAGCTCTAATACAAGTTTGCGAACTTGTAAATCTAGGAGGAGTAGGAGTAGGAACCTCTCCTGTAAATATCGACTTAAAAGCAACCATACCAGCATTTGTAAAAAGAAGAGTTGCATCATCTGGAACCAAAGGAGCACTTGGTTTTATCTTGTGCCCTTTTGCTTCAAAAAAGTTTAAAAATTCAGCCCTAATATCCATAACTAACTTCCCCTAAATAAATTGGAGATATTTTATCTTAAATTAACTTTTATTATATTTGATTTGATATAGGACAATTTTACTCTTATTTTGCTATACTTTAAATATGGCTTTAATGGCCTTAAAAATAAATCAAATAGGAGATATAATGAATACAATTATTTTAGATAAAGAGTGTGGATGTTTTAAAAAGAGTGAGTTTGAGAACAACATGAACTTTGAGTCAAAAGATGATGCACTTATGCAAGCACAAATCATGGTAAATCATATGAATAGTGAGTTTTGCCAAAAGCATGAGTTCTCACTAAATGAAAATGGAGCTGAGTTTAACATATCAAGATCTGATAAAAGTGCATCTTCTGGGTGCTGTGGTGGCGGACA
Organism: Campylobacterales bacterium; assembly: GCA_027068765.1. Lineage (GTDB taxonomy): Bacteria > Campylobacterota > Campylobacteria > Campylobacterales > QNZT01 > SZUA-1433. The sequence continues at coordinate 1,107 of JAMOMC010000172.1, read as the reverse complement.
CTGTTCGTAAACATAAAGAAGTATCACTAAGATGCAATGATACTTCTTCTTTGAAACAGCGAATTCATAGCTAAAAGATCTTCAATATCTAGATTTAACTTACGGCAAATCACACCAAGTTTCAAGATAGAAAACTCATCTTCATTTCTCTTTTTAAGATACGATATAGCTGATGGTGTTTTGTGAATAATCTCTGCAATCTCTTTATTTGATATCTTCATAATCTCTTCCTTATTTTTATTTATGAGAGAAGTATATCTACAAGTTGTGTCAAAGTTATGTCAAGTTATTAAAATAACACATCTTTTTTTTAAATAAATGGAATATATTTAATTTTACTACAATTCAATAGTAAATCTAGTACCATCTCTAACGGCTTTCACGCTGATACTGCCGCTCATATGTTTCTCCACAATCATCTTTGTCATATAAAGCCCAAGCCCCATAGAATCCTCTTTTGTAGTAAAATATGGATCAAATACTTTAGCAATTAACTTATCATCTATGCTTTTTCCACTATTTTCTACATATATGATAACTTTACCTTTATCATTTTTGTAGAGCTTTATCACAATTGCTCCTCTCTCACCTATTGCATCTATTGCATTTTTTACAAGATTTAACATAACTTGTAAAAACTCATTTCGATAAAGTTCTACCTTTATATCTTCCAAATCTTGAACAACTTTTATATCATTTTTTATAATTGTACTTTTCAAAAAAACAACTGATCTACCGATGAGTGCTTTTAAATTTACCATCTGCGTTTTTGTAGTTGGTTTATAAAAAGTTCTAAAATCATCAATAGTTTCAGACATAAACTCTATACTATTTTCAATTTCTTCACAACTTTTATCAATCTCTTTTTTATTCACTTCATCACTCTCTAAATCAAATCTTAAAAGTGCCACAATTGAAGCTATTTTATTTATCGGTTGTCTCCATTGGTGAGCAATCATGCTAAATAGTTCACCGATTAAAGCTTGTTTAGATTGAAAAATAAGCTTCTCTTTACTTTGGCTAACTTGCCCCTCATAACTTTTAAGTCTTTTTCTGATTAAAAGTGATAGAAAAAGTGAAAGTAAAACAGAGATAAAAAGAGATGCA
>JAMOMC010000171.1 GCA_027068765.1 Campylobacterales bacterium | reverse complement strand
TTTTATATTACATCATACCGCGTAATAGCACATCAAAATATGCACGAGGCATCACATCTTTTTGTATCCACCACCACAAATGCCGTGAAATCATTGGATTTAGTGGAAAGGTTGGTAGAGGTTTTTGCTTATTGTACTCAGCGAGTAAAATCTTGCCTTCTGTTGTTATAATTGGTGCTAAAGTATAACCATCATAGTTGTAAGGGAGTGGCTTCTCTTCAAGAGCTGCTGTGATATTATCTTGTAGTATAATTCCCTGATGCTGTACAGCCCCACCACTTTTACCAGAGGTATCTCCTAAAATATCTCCTATTCCAAAAACATTTTGATATTTAGGATGTTGTAAAGTTTTTGAATTTACCAGCATCCATCCTTTTTCTTTACCCTCTTTTATAGCCAGTGGGGATGATGCCAAAACTTTGCAAGCTTGCATTGGTGGAACAATATGGATAAAGTCATAAGAGAGTTCTTTTTTACCCTCTGAAGTCTCATAAATAGCCTTTTTTCTTGCGATATCAATTGCTGTGAGATTAAAACCATATGCTGTACGAATATTATTATATTTGTCAATTTCCTGCCAAAGCTGTTTTTGAAATATATTGGAAGGGAAAAGTGTTTCATCTGCTTTGGAAAAAGTAAATCGTACACGCTTTGTTAGTCCCTCCCTTTTTAGACGATCACTATATAAGAGAAGAATGCTTAATGTTGTTCCTACTCCTTTAATAGGTGTATTTGGTTCGGTACAAAGAAACTCTATATGCCGTTTTCGTGCCTCTTCTTGCATCTGTGTAAAAACTTTCCTGCTTTTTACACCTGCATCTGCCTCACCTTTGAGTGTATCATTGTCATAAACACTTGCAATTCCCTCCCTGCCAATCATAGAGCGTTCTAATCCCTCAATACGAGACCAATCATACTCGGTACCCAATGCAACAATCAAAATATCATAGAGAATTTTACCACTTTTTTCTGTCTCTAAAATATTATTTTCTGGATCAAATGCCATCACTTTGTCTTGCAACCAAGTAACATTGTTGGGTAATAAATCAGAAGTTTTTCGTATATTTTGCTCTGGATTACTCAATCCTGCTGCAACAAAAAGTTGTCCAGGTTGATATAAATGTTGAGTATTTGGTGCAATTAATATAATCTTTGCATTTGGTGCAGCACGACGAATTCTAGCCGCCGCAACCATTCCAGCAGTTCCTCCCCCTGCAATAACAATACGAGCATGTTTTTTGCTTGAAGGCATAGAGAGTTTTGTCTCTGCCTTAGCTTCATTATTGCCACAAGCTAAGATACCAACTCCAGCAATACCAAAAAATTTCATGGCATCTCTTCGATTTAGTGTTTCTGATTTTTTCATAATTTACCCTTAGATAACATCTCTGTTATAATGCTTACGATAATAACCAAGCACTGCCATTTTAACCGCATCATTAAAGACAAACCAGACAAGTGCATATACCCACATCCACAATGCCCACTCCCAGCCAATTGGTTCCATCAAACCAAATCCATAAACTGCAAGTACTGTTCCTGCTATTCGACTAAAAAATGTTGCATTAAACAGCGTCCAAGATGGCCATGGGCGTTTCCAAAACCAATCATCAATACGAGTATTATAAATCGTACCATGTCCTGCAATCACCAATTTTGCAAAGAAAACACTTTGTACAAAATCCAAAGGCAGATGCATAATAGAGATTAAAATCCAAAATAGAGTAAAAGAGGAGATTACACCAGCCATACCAAGCCATGAGGCAAGGATGAAAATCTCTCTCATATCCCATCTAACTGGCTCTTCTCGCACTTTGGTATTGTCATATGCAATTGTCATAATTGGTATATCATTTAACAAAGCTAATATGATAATCATCAATGCTGTGATTGGATAAAAATCATAAATAACTATTGCTAATGTCATAAAAATAATGACACGGATTGTTTCAGCAATTCTAAAAATTGTATAACTTTTCATTCGTTCAAAGATTTGTCGTGCTTCTTTGATAGCATCAATGATAACATGGAGTCCCGGTGCCATTAATACAATATCTGCCGCAGCTCTTGCTGCATCTGTAGCACCGCTAACAGCAATACCGCAGTCAGCTTTTTTTAGTGCCGGTGCATCGTTTACTCCATCACCAGTCATACCTACAATATGATTAGCTTTTTGGAGTTCATCAACAATAAAATATTTATCTTCAGGTAAAACTTGTGCAAAACCATTTGCCTTTTCGATAAGTTCAATAATCTCTGATTCATGTTTTTTTACAGAGCCTTTTGGAATTGGCATATTGTATAGTTCATCTTCCACCTCTTTGATGATTTTTTTAACAATTTTATCAATTTGCTCTTTTTGTGCATCTGGATTGAGTGTTTTAGCAAAAGCTTTTGAGAGAACTCTAGCCAAGTAAAGATACTCTTCAATTGACCTTCCTTTGAGTGAACTTACATCCTCTATATTTTCTCCGATACCTAGTAGGTTTGAGATATATTTGGCAACAGCGATGTTATCACCTGTAACCATTTTGACTTCAACACCTTTAGCTTTCGCTTCTTGCATAGCTTTTTTTGAATCTTCTCTAGGTGGATCAAAAAGGGGTATAAGACCTACAAAATGATAGTTCTCCTCTTTGGTGTTTCGATATGCAACACCTAAAGTTCTAAATCCCTTTTGTGCAAAAGCTTCAACTTGATTATATGCAGCTTTTTTATCAAACTCTTTATCGTCACTTTGCTCGATTATAACTTGTGGTGCACCTTTAGTAACTATCAAATTCTCATACACAGCTTCAGTGCGTTTGTGTATGGGATCAAATGGAAGAAATTTTTTAAGCTCTAATCCTGAGAGTTCTTGCCGCATTTTATGCTTATCTATATAGTCAAAAATTGGCGTCTCTATAGGATCATTATTTTCCTCTTTGCTTGCTAATGCAGCATATCGTATCAAATCCTCTGTAGTCTGTTTTTGTACAACATAAGGATTTGCTAGACTCATATGATTTTGAGTAAGCGTTCCTGTCTTATCAGAGCATAATATATCCATGCCAGCGGCCTCTTCTATCGCTGCTAAACGGCTTACAATAGCCTCTTTTGTTGCAAGAACTCTTGCCCCTATTGCCATTGTAACAGTCAATACTGCTGGCATTGCTACAGGAATAGCAGAGATTGTTAATACCAAAGCAAAGACTAAAAGTTCTAATGGTGGTTGGTGGGTTTTTATTCCATGATAGATAATGATTGAAATCATAAAAAGTGTGAGTAAAATTAAAAAATTGCCCACTTTCACGACCATCTTTTGAAAGTGGCTGTGTTCTTGACTCTGGGCTTTAGCAACCAATCCCACTGTTTTACCAAAATAGGTATGTTTTCCAGTTGCACTCACCCGTGAAATCATTTCACCTTGCTTGATGATAGCATTAGCATAAAGGGTATCACCTACTTTTTTATCGACAGGGAGAGATTCACCCGTCAAAGCTGATTGATCTACAAGTAAAAAATCACCTCCACCAAGCAGTGTTACATCTGCTGGTACGATATCACCAATTTTTATCTTAACAATATCACTGGGAACAACCTCTTTTGCATCGATTTGTTGCCACTTTCCATCTCTTAGTACCAATGCTTTTTGTGCAAGTCTTTTTTTTAAAACAGCGATAGCATTGAGAGCTTTTGACTCTTGATAAAAATCAACAAAGGCATTAACAAGTAACATAATCATAATAAGAATAAAATCTTCCCATCGCTTTGCCACGGCAGAAAGAGTTGCTGCTACTTCAATCATCCAAGGAATTGGACCCCAAAAACGCTTGAAAAGTCTACTCCACCAACTCTCTTTTTTCTCTTCAATAGCATTTGGACCATATTTCTTTAGAAGTGCTTCTGCCTTTGTTGATGTGAGACCTTTTATGTAGTCTAAGTCAGTTTGTTTTTTGTTATCTTCCACTAATCTCTCCTCACTACTCAATGTTGACAGCTATGAAATTATACAGGAGGTTTAATTTTATATATGTAACTAAAGTTGCATATATAAAATTAAAAAAAGTTGTATCATGAGGCTTTTAAGGAGTTGTTATGTCTAGAAAAATTATGGATGCAAATGAAGCAGTTGCAAAGATAGCACATAAAACAAATGAAGTTATTGCTATTTATCCCATTACCCCTGCATCTAGTATGGGGGAGTATGCAGATATCTACTCTTCACAAGGGGAGAAGAATATCTTTGGAACGGTCCCAAAAGTAATTGAGATGCAAAGTGAAGCTGGAGTTGCTGGAGCTATTCATGGGGCACTTCAAAGTGGCTCTTTGACAACGACTTTTACTGCTTCTCAGGGGCTTTTATTGATGCTTCCTGATATGTATAAAATTGCTGGAGAATTGACTTCTACAGTTTTTCATATAGCTGCTCGTTCAATTGCTTCTCAGGCTCTCTCTATTTTTGGTGATCATACAGATGTGATGCAAGTGCGACAGAGTGGATTTGCGATGCTTTGTTCGTCTGATGCTCAAGAAGCTCAGGATTTTGCTCTTATCGCTCAGGCTGTAACGCTCAAGTCTAGAGTTCCGATATTACACTTTTTTGATGGTTTTCGTACCTCTTCTGAGTTGATGGGTGTTGAGACTATAGATGATAGCGTTATTCGTAAGATGATTGATATCAAGCTTTTAAATGAACACAAAGCAAGAGCACTTAATCCTGAAAAACCAGTAATCAGAGGTACTTCACAAAATCCTGATTTCTATTTTCAAGGGCGAGAAAGTGTAAATCGTTATTATGATGAGTTTCCTGACCTCTTGCAAGAGAGCATGGATGATTTTGCAAAATTGAGTGGCAGAGAGTATCATCTGTTTGAGTATGATGGAAGTAAAAATCCAGATAGAGTGATTGTTATTATGGGGAGTGCAGCAAAAACTGTTAAAGAGAGTGTAAAAGAACTTATCAAAATGGGAGAGAGTGTAGGAGTTGTAACAGTTAGACTTTTTCAACCATTTGATAGAGAAGTTTTTTTAGAGACAGTGCCAAAAAGTGTACAAAAGATTGCTGTTTTAGACCGTACTAAAGAGACGGGTTCTTTGGGTGAACCGCTTTATCTTGATGTTTTAGAGGTTTTTAGTCAAAGTGTTATGCATAAAAAGAGAAAATCTCTTCCTATTATCATAGGTGGTCGTTATGGACTCTCTTCAAAGGAGTTTACACCTGCGATGGTTAAGGCGGTCTTTGATGAGTTAAAAAATGATGAACCAAAAAATCCCTTTACGGTAGGTATCATAGATGATGTAACACAACTTTCACTCCCTTTTGATAAAAATTTTATTCCAAAACACAATAAAACTACACAAGCACTCTTTTATGGTTTGGGATCAGATGGCACGGTAGGGGCAAATAAAAATTCTATCAAAATTATTGGGGAAGATGAAGAGCTTTTTGTTCAGGGTTATTTTGTCTATGATTCTAAAAAATCAGGATCTATGACAATTTCACATTTACGATTTGGTAAAGAGCCGATTGAGTCAACTTATCTGATTGAAAAGGCTGATTTTATCGGAATTCATCAATTTGTTTTTTTGAAAAGATATGATATTTTAAAACATGCTCAAAAAGGTGCAAAAATTCTTATAAATACCCCTTATGGGATAGATGAAACTTGGGATAAATTTCCAAGAGTTGCTCAAGAACAAATCATAAATAAAGGTTTAAAACTTTATGCAATAGATGCATATAAAATAGCAGAGTCATGTGGTTTGCATAGACATATTAACACAGTCATGCAAACTGCTTTTTTTGCACTAACTGATATCATAGATACCAAAAAAGCGATACAAAAGATAAAAGAGTCTATACAAAAAAGCTATGGACTTAAAGGAGAGATTGCCACTCGTTTAAATTATTGTGCAGTGGATCATACAATTAGTAATCTACAAGAGATTAAAATTCCTCAAAATGTTACATCTGATATAGAGATGACCAAAGCACTCAAACTTGTAGAGGAGAATAAATTTTTACAAAATGTTACTGCTAAATTAGTTGCAAGAGAGGGAGATGAAATTCCTGTAAGTTTAGTACCAGAAGATGGAACATGGCCTCTTGGAACAACCCAATATGAGAAGCGAAATATTTCACTTCAAGCACCATTTTGGAATCGGGACATTTGCATACAGTGTAGTAGATGCACTGAAGTTTGCCCACATTCAGTGATAAGATCAAAAGTATTTGATAAAAATTTGCTTGGGGATGTACCAAAAGAGTTTCAATATATAAAAGCAAAAGGTAAAAAATTTGCTGATTATGATTTTACTATACAAGTATCAGTAGAAGATTGTACGGGATGCATGCTTTGTGTAGAGGAGTGTCCTGCAATCGATAAAGAGGATAGAGGTAAAAAAGC
>JAMOMC010000170.1 GCA_027068765.1 Campylobacterales bacterium | reverse complement strand
AAAAGCAGAGTTGATAAGTAGTAGTGGATATCTAACCGAATTAGCGATGAAGGTAAATCCAAAACAATACCACAGTATTCATAAGCTATTTAGTCGAGTTAGATTTGATTATGTTTCTATGCAGATAGAGATAATAGTGATGATACTTCTATTTTTTAAAATAACAAAAGTTTCCATATCAATAGATGACAGTATCGTTTATCGAAGTAGAAAGAGAAGAGTACCCAATGGACATAAGCAGTTTGACCATGCACAAAAAGCAAATCGTTCAAGCTTTGTATTTGGTCAGAAGTGGTTGGCATTTGGTTTGATTATTAGAATTGGTGGGATAAGTATGACCCTACCACTTTTTATCTATTTGGTAAAACCAAAAAAGAATCTTATCTCAACAACTATTGCGATTCAAAATATGATAAGAAAGGTTATTGAAAAAAGAGGATTATCAATTCAAGTAGAGATAATAACAGACAGTTGGTTTGCACGAGGAAGATTGATATTACGGGCAAAGCATCAATATAATTTTTCAACTATTACGATGGCAAGAAAAGATTTGATAATTTATGAAATACCCAAGATTCCAAAAGAGAAAAAAGTAGGAAGAACTAAAAAGTATGGAGCAAAAATAAAACCTACACTAGAAGATTTAACCAAAGAGATAAGGCTTTCTATCTATGGAAAAGAAGCAAAGGTTAAGTATAAAGAGGTAGTTGCAAAAGCCAAATTTTTAAAAGGAGAGATAATTAAAGCAGTATGGTTAACATATGAAGATAGTCAATCTATGCGTCTACTTATTGCCACCGATACAACTTTATCAGCAGAAGAAATTATCAGAAGGTATTCCAAGAGATGGGATATTGAACCGATGTTTAATGAGCTAAAGAATCGTTTTAGATTTAAAGATATTATGATGCACACAACACAGAGTTATTATCAGTTTCTCTATTTCAAGATTTGGTGTTTTATTATTATCAAACTCTCATCTGTTGAGTTTAAGAAAAAGATTATCGATTATATTAGAGATTTTTTACCTTGGAGAGTTCATCATAAAAAGGGAGTTATCATTACAGTCGGAAGTACCAAATTAGCACTAAAAGGAATTTTTAGCACTTTACATATTGGTTTGTTTTCCCCTAAAGTTGCTAAAAATATTGATGGAGATTTTGAGAATGATGAGTTTTTGGGTATTGGTTTGGTTAGAGGCTATGAAATGTCAGGGTGATTTTGTCTAAAGTGTAG
>JAMOMC010000169.1 GCA_027068765.1 Campylobacterales bacterium | reverse complement strand
TTTATTAACAAAAGTTTGAAGAGGTCCTACTGTAATTGTAGCTGGTTCAGTGCCTCTAGCTTCATATGTTGACATCCAAAAACCACTTTCATTTGTGCCATCACCATCAAGGTCAAATCCACCAGGAATATAAACAAATCCTGCTTCTTCCATAACTTTTCCTACAGGTGTTTCATAAATCCAAGGATAAAAACTTTTTTGATCAAGTGGGTCAGTAACTTTTTCTTTCTCTTTGATATTTGGTCGTTTATCATAGTCACTATCATTCATAGGATCTAGTGCATCTATCTTATCGTCTGGATCAGTTATAGGGTTTTTATGGATATTTGCAGGAGCTTTTCCTTCAAAATCTGCGATAGAGATAGCTTTGTTTTTATTATCTACCACGAGCAAACCATCTTTTATAGGGTATTGTTTATTTCCTGCTGTTGTAACTTTGCCATCAGGTGCTATATCTCCTTCATAAGTTCCAACAACCTCTACACCATCAGTAACACCATCTCCATCCGTATCTTCAAATCCAGATTGCGGTTTTGTTCCTATTTTAACTTCTAATCCGTCATCAAGTCCATCTCCATCACTATCTGGATTATTATATTCTGTTCCTATATCTGCTTCTTCTTGATTTGTGAGTCCATCACCATCATCATCGCCATCTGGATCAATTATTATTTTTCCAGTGACATTTAAATCTTCCCCAAAATCAGCCCTATCATCAATACACCCACTAAATGATAAGACACAAGCACTAGCAACAATTGATACAATAGTTGTCTTAAGTATCGTTTTCATTATTCTTCCCCTCCTCTATTTATCTCTTGAGGATAAGTTAGATTAACCTCAATTCTTCTGTTTAATGCCATGCCTTCATCTGTTTTGTTTGTTGCCATTGGCTCACTTTCTCCTTTTCCTTCTGTTGAGAGTCTTGATGAACTAACACCAAGTTCAATCAATGCATCCCTTACACTTTTTGCTCTTTTTTTAGATAAAATCATGTTGTAGTTATCTGAGCCTCTCCAGTCTGTATGACCTACGATGTGAACTATACTACCTTTGTTAGTCACTAAAAAGTCTGCAAATTTTTCAACCAAAGGTCTTGAATGGTCTGTAATTCTTGCTTTATCTGTCTCAAAATGAATTCTAAGATTTGCTTTTACTGGACAACCTTTTGAATCTACCGTAAAATCACAAGGAGTATTAGGGCATTGATCAACTGCATCTTCAATACCATCACGATCTCTATCTTCGCCGTCTATTTTGATAGGACATTCATTGTCATCAAATGATACAGGAATAGTCTCTTTTATAATTTGAGGGGCAGGAGGCTCAGGTAGAGGACATCCTGCACCATCAACAGCAACACCTATTGGTGTGTCAGGGCATTTATCAAGCTCATCCATGACTCCATCGCCATCTGTATCGATTATCTGTAGTTTTGGTTCAGGTGCTTTTGGCATAGGACCAAAAGGAATTCCTATACCTAAAACTGCTATAACTTCATTTTCTTCTTCTCTATCTCCTCCGATAATTTGCAAAACTTTTGCTTCAGCTCGAAGAACAATTTTACTCTCTCCGATTCTATATCCTAATCCTGCACCACCTTGCATAAAAGGGTTACTCTCAAATATCTTTCCTTTTTTGTCAGGATCTTGAACCTGCTCATAACCAGCACCCGCTAAGATATATGGAAAAAAGTTTGAGTTTAAATCAAACTCATAAACAGCATTGATTGAACCTTTGATGAGTGAGCTAACTATGGTGTCATTTTCACCAATTCTCACATATTCAAAATCAAACCTAGGCTCTAATCCAGCTCGATTTTTCTGTATAGTTAATCCAAAAGTACCATTTTCTAGTTTGATACTATTTTCATTTTTAATAGAAGTCATACCGCTATTGACCCCAAACTCATATGCTCTCTCATTTGCACAAAGCAAACCAGATGCAAGCAGTGAACATAACAACAACTTTTTCATCGCAATCCTTCTTAGTAAGAAATTTTTTGTAATTTGCACTATTTTACATTAAACATGTTAAAAAAACATTTATATTGTGTAAATAATTGTAACTTTATTTTACTTCGTATAATATATTGATTAAAATATAGATTTTATTTCTTTTTTTAAGTCTTTATTAAGTAGTTTAATTTGATTTGTAAATTGTGAGTTATTAAAGGTATCTTGTCTTTTTGCTAGCTGTGTTGTGTGGATTGCTATAAGATTTTCAAGCTCTTTTTTGTCTATTTTTCCATCAAGAAAAAGAAGTGTTTCTTTTATTCCGATTGCCCCCATTGGGGTTGGTTGTCGATTATATTTTTTCTCCAATTGAAAAATTTCGTCTATAAGCCCAGCTTTTATCATAGAAGAGGTTCTTTTAAAAATTTTTTCTCTTAAATTCTCTTTTTCTACTAAAATATTAAAAATAGGAATATTTTCGATAATAGCTTTTTTCTTATTTTGTTCAAAATATTGTGTTGCTACTTTGCCACTTTCAAGATAAATTTCATACCATTTTTCAATTCTATATTTATCGTGTGTGGAAATTTTTTTAGAATATTTTGGGTCTAATTTTTCAATTTTACTAAATGCCTTTGGGATATTTAAAAGAATTTTTTGAATTTTATCTTTTGTCTCATTTGAGATTGTGGGTTTTAAAGAGAGTCCCTCTATCATAGATTTTAGATAAAAGCTAGTTCCTCCAACTATTATAAGATGTTTATTTTCTTTTAAAGAGCTTTTTTTTGCTTTTTTATAGAGTTCAAAAAATGTCATAACAGAAAAAGGCTCATTTATATAAAGCTCATCAATACCAAAATGCTTAACATTTTGCATCTGCTCTTTTGTCGGCTTCGCAGAAACTATATCTGCCTCTTTGTAGATTGCTAAAGAGTCCAATGATAGTATATTTGCCTTTACCTCTTTGGCAACTTCAATAGCAAGGGCTGTTTTTCCAGATGCAGTTGCACCCAATATGGCGATTTCTTTCATATCCAATTGTACTTAAAAAAATATTTGATACAATAAAAGAATGCAACTTTTTATAGATTATAATTCTAAAATTATAGATTTTGAACTTGTTAAAAAAGCAAATTTAAAACACTCTTATATAACTATCAAAAATGATGGCAAAGTTATTGTCAAGACAAATCATATTTTGAGTGAAAAAAATATCAAAGATATGGTTTTAAAAAAAGCTTTGTGGATTTTAAATAAACAAAGTACTCTGCAAAAAAACATTAAAGTTTCTAATGATGAGCTTTTGTATTTAGGAGAGAGTTACAAATGGGGCTCTTTGGTAAAAGATAGAGATGGGGTTGATATTTTTTACAGACAAAAAGCTAGAGAGATTATAGTGCCGATGGTTGAGTTTTGGAGCGAAAAGATGAAACTCTATCCAACATATGTTGGCTTTAGAAAAAATAGAACTTTATGGGGAAGTTGCTCTTTTAAAAATAGATTATCTTTCAATACAAACTTAGTTAAAGTACCAAAATTAAGTATTGAGTATGTTGTAGTTCATGAATTAGCTCACATAAAGCACAAAAACCATTCAGCTAAATTTTGGAATTTTGTGCAGATGTATTTACCAGATTTTAAAGAGAGAAAAAAAGGTTTAAAAGGTGTATCCTTACACTAACTCTAGACCTTTTTTTTCGATTTTTTTTCTTGCATCTTCTCTAAGAAAATTATCCCAATATTCTGAATTTTCAGGTTTTGAAAAGTAATAACCCTGCAGATACTCTACATCTATATTTTTAAGAAATTTTACATTATCATCTGTTTCCACACCTTCAGCTATGATGGCTAAATTAAAATTTTTAGCTAAAGATACGATGGTTTGGCATATGTTTTTATTGTTCATATCAAATGGAGTATCAGTAATAAAAGAGCGGTCAATTTTTAAAAAATCAATAGGATAATTTTTTAAATAACTTATAGAAGAGTAGCCTGTTCCAAAATCATCTATACTAATTTTTATACCCATTTTACGAAATCTTTTTAAAGTTGAGATTACCAACTCTTTGTTCTCTATGATTACACCTTCTGTAATTTCAAGTTTTAAAAGTGAAGCAGGGAGTTTAGTTTTTTCTAATATCTTACTAATGTTTTCCACTAAATCATTTTGTAAAAAATGTACAGGCGAGATATTTACTGAGACATAAAAATTTTGATTCCATTTTTGATTCCATTTTTTTGTTTGAGAGCATGAAAGCTCTAATAAATCATAAGTATAATTTGCAATCATTCCTCTCTCTTCAGCAATAGAGATAAAAAGCTCAGGTGAAACAAAACCCAACTCTTCGTGTATCCAACGAGATAGAACTTCAAAACCTTCTATCTTTGAGTTTTTAGAGTTTACTATGGGCTGATAAACTAGTGTAATTTCTCCATTTTTCATAGCAGATCTTAGCTCTTGTTCAATTTTGTACTTATACTTTGCCTCTTTTGCAATATCTCCTGTATAGATAGTGTAGCGATTTCGACCATTATCTTTTGCATTGTACATCGCAGTATCCACATACTGCATAAGTTCTTCTATATTGTTTGCATCTCGTGGATAGAGAGTGATACCTATGCTTGACCCAATGCTTAATTGATTATCTTTTATCTCAAATACTTCATTTAATGAGTTTATAATTTTATCTGCTTTTGTGGCTATTTTTTCTTCACAAGTTTTAATCTCTTCGCTAGATTGGAAAAAGATTGCAAACTCATCTCCACCAAGTCTTGCAAAAAAATCATCGCTATCAAGTAGGCGACTTATTCGTTTTGCAACTGCTAAAAGTAGGTCATCTCCTATATTGTGCCCTAATGAATCATTTATAATTTTAAATCTATCAAGATCTATATACATCAAGGCTATGTTTTCATCAGCTTTTAATTCTTTTATGCTCATAGCTAATTTTTTTTGAAAAAAGTTACGATTTGCAATTTTTGTTAGTGAGTCAAAATGAGCTAAATTATAAATACTCTCTTGAGTTTCTCTTTTATCACTTATATCTGAAAAAACTGCGATGAAGTGTGAAATTTCACCTTTTTCACTTTTTATAGCAGAGATGTGAAGTATTTCGTCATATAATTCACCATTTTTTCTTTTATTTGTTATCTCTCCTTCCCAGTAACCTTTTTTTGAGATGCTTTTCCACATATTTTCGTAAAATGTTTTATCTTGTTTGCCTGATTTCATTATTGATATATGTTTTCCAATGACATCCTCTTTTGTGTAGCCTGTAATTTTTGTGAAAGTTTGATTTACGCTAGTGATGATATTTTTTGGGTCGCAGATGGTGATACCCTCAGTTGCATTTTCAAAAACAGAAGAGGTAAGGCTTAGTTTTTGAGTCTGTTCTTTTATGGTTTTTTCAAAATCTTCACTCATTTTTTGCATCTCTTTTTTACGATTTATGGAGATAAAACTATAGTAAATAATTAAAAATGCAATATTTGTAGAGATGAAAATTAAAATATTGTATTTCATCTCATTGTTTGCAGCTATTTCAGAAGTGATTGGAGTGATAATTTCAATTGCACCTCGGACATCTCCAAGCTTCCAATTGTTTTTTGGAGTATCCGCTCTTTGATTATGACAATTTACACATCCTTTAGAGGTTAAAAAATCAGGCACAGCATAACGAAATACTTCTTCTCCATTTAGCTTTTCTTGGCGAGAGAAAAATCCATTAGAATTTGTTTTAAAATACTCTAGTGACTCTTTTTCAAAATCATCTAATTTTCTATCTTTTCTATTTGGAAAGGGAAAGTTGCTATACATTCTGACTTTTGTATCGGTATTTTGTGTAAAAAGTCTTCCAAGATCGTGAATTGAAGTAGCAGGAAGTGGTATGGTGTCATTTTTTATATCATGGTCATAATTTATCTTTAAATCAGTTTGGGATTTCACTTTTGATAATATCTTTTTTGTATAGTATGAGCGAAAAATTCTCATATGCTTCACTAGATTACCACTATTTTTGGTTGTTGCTTGAATAGTGTTTTCCATCGTTGCTTTTGGCATGTAGTAAAAAAGACCTAACAGTAAAGCTAATGATATAATTGATATAGGTATAATAATATTGTTTTTAAATAGATTTAATAATTTTTTCACTTCCACTTACTCCTTATAAAAATCATAAATGGAATATCGGCAAAAGCTAAAAAAAAATTAAATTTTTTATCTATACTAATTGGGTATAATCGAATCATCAGGGCAAGAAAGAGGTTTGATATGAAAATTTTAATTGTTATGTTAGTTTTTGTCCTCACTTTACAATCAAATCCGCCAATTGATAATAAAAAAATTCTCTACACAAATCTTATAGGAAGTGCAACCATAATTACTTGGGGAGTTTTAAATTGGGATTATGGAAAAACGAGCATGCATGCATCTAGTGAGGGTTGGTTTGGAAAAGATACTAAAAATGCAGGTGCAGATAAGTTGGGGCATTTTTATGCTACTTTTCTCCTTTCACACTACTTTGCAAACTTATATGAAGGTTTTGGTTATGATCGGCAAAAGGCTATAAAAGAGGGAGCAATTTCATCATTTTTGTTAAATGCAGTGATGGAGGTTGGTGACTCATTTAGTAGTTACGGTTTTTCTTACGAAGATTTTATTACAAATGCTCTTGGTTCATATCTTGGGTACTATCTCCTTATGCATCCTGAAGTTAATGATATTGTAGATATAAGGCTAGAGTATAAACCAACTGATAAAATCACTAAAGGTGATAGTTATGA
>JAMOMC010000168.1 GCA_027068765.1 Campylobacterales bacterium | reverse complement strand
TTATTACAAATGCTCTTGGTTCATATCTTGGGTACTATCTCCTTATGCATCCTGAAGTTAATGATATTGTAGATATAAGGCTAGAGTATAAACCAACTGATAAAATCACTAAAGGTGATAGTTATGATGTTTTTACTGATTATAATGGTATGAAGTTTTTAACGGCTGTAAAATTTGATGGCATTAGTTCACTAGAGAACACTTTTTTAAAATATTTTGAATTTCATATAGGATATTACACAAGAGAAAAAAGTAAAAAAAACAACCGTTATCCATATGTGGCAATTGGTATAAACCTCTCTCATCTTTTAGCTCCTATCAGCAAAAAAGGGAGTAAATTTTTTAACTATTATCAGATGCCATATATTTATATTTCAAATTGAAATATTTTTATCACCTTCTCAAAAAAAATGCTATATTCAACACATGGATATTTATAAAAAATTAGAGATTCTTTCAGATAGTGCAAAGTATGATGTCTCTTGCTCTTCAAGTGGAGCAAATGAGAGCTATAAAAAAGGCTTAATTGGCAATAATCATCAAAGTGGCATTTGTCATAGTTTTACAGAAGATGGTCGATGTGTTTCGCTTTTGAAAGTGCTTTATACAAACTTTTGCATCTATGATTGTAGTTATTGTATAAATCGCCAAAGTAATGATATAAAAAGAGTTGCTTTTTCGCCTAGAGAGTTGGCTGATTTGACTATAAATTTTTATAAAAGAAACTATATAGAGGGGCTTTTTTTAAGTTCTGGAATTATTGAGGATGAAGATAAAACTATGGCACTTCTTATAAATGTGCTTGAAATTTTACGATTTGAGTACCGTTTTAACGGATATATTCATCTAAAACTAATTCCAGGAGCCTCAAAAGAGCTTATAGAAAAAGCTTGTCTTCTTGCAACAAGAGTTAGCTCAAACTTAGAGCTACCATCTTCAAAATCTTTACAACTTTTAGCCCCAGACAAAACCCAAAAAAATCTTATGCAACCACTAAAATATGCCAAAGATGTATCTTTTCAAAAAGATAACAAACCAATCCCCATGAGTACACAAATCATCATTGGAGCAACACCTGAGAGTGACTTTTCGATATTAAAACTCTCTTCAAATCTTTACAATAAGGCACTTTTAAAAAGAGTTTATTACTCCGCATATGTTCCAACCAATAGTGACAAAAACCTCCCTTCTATAGAAACTAAACCACCTACACTAAGAGAGCATCGCCTCTATCAAGCAGATTGGCTGTTAAGATTTTATGGATTTACCTATGGAGAGATAATGGAAAAAAGGGATAATCTTGATTTAGACTTTGATCCAAAGATGATTTGGGCATTGGATCATTTGGAGCTTTTTCCAATTGAGGTAAATAAAGCTGATAAAGAGTTTCTCATAAGAGTTCCTGGTATTGGAATTCGTGGAGCTTTTAAAATACTAAAGGCTAGGCGATTTAAAGAGCTTAATTTTGAAAATCTTAAAAAATTAGGAATCTCTTTAAAAAGAGCAAAATACTTTATTACAATTGGTGGAAAATATTTTGGTGAAAAACAGTTTTATCCAGAGTATATAAAACGAGCATTAACTAAGCCTAAAAAAAAGAGATTTTACCATCCTTCACTTTTTGATACATATCATGTAGCACTTAGTGGTGAATTATGAATGTTTACTTTTATGATGGGAGCTTTGAGGGGTTTTTAAGTCTGATTTATTGTAGTTATTATGAAAAAAAGCCAGCTTCAAAGATTATTAAATGTAAAAAAGAGATTAATCTTTTAGATGAGATAATTGATATTAACACAGATATTTTACAAGCTAAAAAAGTACAGCTTTCATTAGAAAAAAAGTTTGAGATTAAAAATTATAATAAAATTTTTCACACTTTTTTATGCGATAATAGAGATTTTGAAAAAGCACTTTATGATTTTATAGTTTTAGGTTTTAAAAATCAAAAAAACTTACAAAACATCACACACCCTTCTATCTACTATATTGAACAATTAAATCTTGAGTATTTTAGATATGTTCATAAGATGTACGGATTTATAAGATTTGAAGAGTTAGAAGATGGTGTGTTTTATGCCAAAATAGAGGGGAAGTTTAATATCTTGCCATTTTTGGGAAAACACTTTACAAAACGATTAGATGGGTGTGATTTTATCATTCATGATATTAGAAGAGATTTAGCATATCTAAATGGTAAAATTCTTCAAGTGGCAGATTTTGAGATACCAAAATTCTCAAAAGATGAAGAAAAGTTTCAAAAATTATGGAAGTTGTTTTTTAAAAAAACTGCTATCAATGAGAGAAAAAATTTAAAACTACAGCAAAATTTTGTTCCACTTTTGTATAGAAAATATATGACAGAGTTTTAATTAAGAAAATTGAGATATGATTTTTAGATTTTAATTCAGGATTTTTTATGAAAAAACTTTTTTTGACTATATTTTTTATATTTATCTTCACAAGTTGTAGCACAAGCTCAAGAAATATAGCACAAAATCAAACAGCTACACTAACAATAAAACCATACTTTTCTCAAACAAATAGCAATTTTAATAATGGTGGAGGGGTTGATGATATAATTGTAAAAGAGATTAAAAGTGCTAAAAAAAGTCTATATCTTGCAATTTATGGTTTTACAAATGACCGTATTAGAGATGCCCTTATAGATGCTTATAAAAATGGTGTTGATGTGATTATTGTTACTGATGATACAAAAATGGCTAGTGAAGATATAAATGTTATAAAAGATTCTGGTATAAAAGTCATAAGTGATGAGAGTCCAAGTTCTTTAATGCATCATAAATTTTTGGTGATTGATGGGAGTGTTGTTTGGACTGGGTCGGCAAATTATGGCTACTATGCTTTTTATAAAAATAATGAAAATTTAGTGAAATTTACAAGTATTAAAGTGGCAAAAGTTTATCTTGATGAGTTTGATGAGCTTTTAAATGGTGTAGATAAAGAGGGTGCATATGTGAGTGAAAAGCTTGAGATTTACTTCTCTCCTGAAGATGATTTTGAGCAGAGATTGCTTCAGCTTATTGATGAAGCATCTGTATCGATTGATTTTTTAGCTTTTGCTTTTACAAATGATAATATCGCATTAGCTCTTATTGAAAAACATAAACAAGGTGTTAATGTGAGAGGAGTTTTTGATAAAAAACAAAATGACGGTTTTTTAAAAAAATACTCAAAATATAATAAACTTCTATCTAATTCTCTTGATGTTAAATTAGATGGAAACAGGCAAACCATGCACAATAAAGTGTTTATAATCGATAAAAAAACAGTTGTAACAGGCTCTTATAATTTTACAGTCAAAGCAAATGAAGCTAACAATGAAAATTCGATTGTTGTGCATAACAAAGAGTTTGCATATAGATATACACAAGAGTTTGAAGAGATTTTTTCTTTAGGCTTACAAAACCAATGATTTTTGGCTATACTATATATTTAAGGGAATATTTATGAAAACATATCGAAATATATTTAAAAAAATTGCTGTTAGTTTTACTTTTATTGGCTTACTTCCTTTTGTCGTTTTGGCTAAAATACCACCACAAATTCCAGATATAAATGAGTCTATTGTATCTATCGTTTATAGTGCCAAAGATACAAATCGAACAAATTTATACTCTATTACAAAAGACAACAACTGGTCAATTGGTAAAGATAAAAATACTACTCTCCCTTTTAATAGTTTTGAAGATGCATATGAATTAAACTCTACAAATGTAAATGGCTGGGAAAATGCTCTTTGTTCTGCTAGCTTTTTCTTAAAATCTAAACAAAAATATCAGATTATTTTAAAGATAAAATCAGATACTTATCCTGGTCAAAATATCGTCATTAAAGCTGATGGACCTGGAAAAGATAGTGATATTGAACATGCTTGGAATGTATCTAAATCCAATGAATTTGAAGAGGTGATTTTTTCTGTTTATCCTTTGGTTGATGCTAACTGGAGTGTTAAACTATGGACATATGATAAAACAAAATATGCTGAAAGTAACTCAACAATTTTTGTCTCACCCTCTTTGGAAGTATTTGAACTTCAAGCCGCACAAGAGTTGATAGCCACTCATGATATAGATATTTTAAAAGATAAAAGAGCTTTTCAAAGCCATACTCATAAAGTAGATGGTTTGGGAAATTTTTATATAAAAGAGGATGACAATGAGACTTGGAAACATATTTTTCCAAAGATGATATATAAAGGGGCATCAAGAGAGTATCTTGAACTATTTACAAGATATAGAGATTATGGGTTTAATGGTGTTATGGATATTTGGACCGCTAAACAAGCACAAATTGCACTAGATGCAGGACTTAGCTACATCTCAATACACTCAAATAGTTCAGGGTATTCACTTGAAGAGATGGCAAGGTATATCAATGATGTTTATAATTGGAGTGAGACAAATAGCACCCATAAAAATATACTCTGGTACAATTTTGACAATGAAAATGAATTTGTTGCTGATTATAACTATCAAAAACTCTTAGCCGAACTTATAGATGCAAATCATATAGACCCAAAAACTCTCACTCGCCGTTATCCTATCTACTATTTAAATGGTCAAGTTGGCTTGGCTAGAAGTTATAATAATGACGATAGAAAAGTGATGGATATAACAGGTTCATATGTAGCCTCAAGTGCCACAGGAGGAGCGAGTAAAAATATTACCCCAACAATTTTAACTCAATTTTTAACTAAAAATCAAAAATCCCCAGCTATGGTAATTCAACTCCAACACGATTTAAATCAAACATTTATACCAGCTTTATTTTATGGCTTAATCCAAGGAGGAAAGGCACTTAGCATCTGGAGAGATGAAGCATCTGATGGTAATGGTAGTAGGATTGATTTTAGAACATTAGTTTGGGCAGATGCATTTAGAGATGAAATTTCATCAAGACTTGATTTGATGTTAGAGATTATTGAAAGTCCACACTTTACAAGTTGGTCTGCATCTAGTGATAAATTTCCAGATGTTAGAGTAGGAACAAGAGAGCTTGATGATATTGGGTTTTTGATAGTGTCAAATTTTGCTCCAAATGATAATTTAGTTAAAATAACTCTTGAAGATTTTAATGCTTCAAAAGCGATAGACTTTTTTACAAGAGAGACTATTTCCGATATAAACAATAGCAGTTTTCTCTTTACAATAGAGCATAATAACAGCGGATATAAGGTGATAGAATTACAAAGGTAACTTATGCAAAAACTTCAATCTATATATGATCAATTAATTGAAAAAGAGGATTTGATAATTGATGATCAAGTTCAAAAAGAGCTACAAACAGATGATATAACAGTACATATTTGCGATAAAGAGAGTGGTCAAATCAAGATTTACTCAAAAAAGCGTATTCCTATCTCTGATATTATTCCAATTTTGGGTGATTTTGGATTTAAAACAATTAGTGAAATTACTTATAAAATTGAGTGTATGGGTGATATTATTTTTGTTACAAAACTTCTTCTTTGGAGTGAAAACCTAGAGAAAGTTATTAAAAACAAGGTTAATATAAAAGATATACTTCTAAGAGTTATTAAAGGAGATGTTGAGACAGGCAAACTTTTAGGGCTTGTTTATATGGAAAACTTCACCTATAAAGAAATCTTGCTCTCTCGTGCATTTGGAAATTATGCTGGGCAGATTATTCCTGATTTTCATAAAAGCTCTTTAGAAGATTGTATCATGCACTATCATGGTGTTTTTGCACTTTTTCTTCGTTATATTATTATCAAGTTTGACCCAAAATTAGATGAAGCAAAGCGAAATGTAACTCAAATTGAAGAAGAGATAATTGAGGGATTTAAAAAAATTGAAAATATCAGCGATGATAGAGTTTTAAAATTTGTATATGAAATACTTCAAGCTCTTGTAAGGACTAATTATTTTAATGATGGGGATACAATTTCATTAAAATTTGATGTAAGTAAGCTTTCACATATTCTAAAAGGTGTACAGCCAAAATATGAGAGTTTTATCTACTCTAATGATTTTCAAGGAACACATTTAAGAGTTTCTAAAGTGTGTAGAGGTGGAATTAGATGGAGCAATCGTGATGATTTTAGAACAGAAGTAAAATCACTTATGACAACTCAAGAGGCAAAAAATGCAGTTATTGTACCAAAAGGTGCAAAAGGTGGATTTATAATCACAAAAAAAATAGATAAAATTAGTAAAGATGAGTTTGATAACTACTATACAAGATATATCAATGCACTTTTAGATGTTGTAGATAACCAAAAAGATGCAAAAGTTATAAAAAATCCAAATATCATATCTTATGACGGGGATGATCCTTATTTTGTTGTTGCTGCAGATCGTGGTACTTCTAGCATGAGTGATTGTGCAAATAAGATAGCTAAAAATCGTGGATTTTGGTTAGCAGATGCATTTGCCAGTGGATCTAGTAATGGGTATCATCATAAAAAATTAGGAATAACTGCAAAAGGGGCATTAAAAGCAAGTGCTAGATTTTTTATAGAAAAAGGGGTTAATTTTTATAAAGAGCCTATCTCTATCGTTGGTATTGGCTCAATGAGTGGTGATGTTTTTGGAAATGGTATGATTTTAAGTAGATATTTTAAACTCGTAGCGGCTGTTAGTTCTGATGAGATTTTTATCGATCCAAATCCTGATTTGGAACTCTCATATAAAGAGAGATTGAGATTATTTTCTTTAAAAAGAGGTAAGTGGTCGCTTTATGATGAAAAAAAGATTTCACAAGGCGGAGGAGTTTTTAAAAAAACATCTAAAAGTATCCCATTAACTAAGCAAATACAAACTCTTTTAAATACAAAAAGAGCTAGCTTAAATGGCGAAGAATTGATAAAAGAGTTACTAAAACTTAAGGTAGATATGCTCTATTTTGGAGGAATAGGAACTTATGTAAAATCAAGTTTTCAAAACAATATAGAGCTAGGAGATAAAGAGAATGAGTTTGTTAGAATAGATGCAAACGAATTAAATGCCGAAGTCATTTGTGAGGGTGCAAATCTAGCCCTTACGATGGAAGCTCGCATAGAGTATGCTTTACGGGGTGGAAAATTAAACTTAGATAGTATCGATAACTCTGCAGGCGTTGATACAAGTGACCATGAAGTAAATCTAAAAATTCTTCTAAATTCTCTTGTAGAGAAAGATATAATAAGTCAAGAGGAGAAAAACAGCATACTTTCGGAGATGAGTGAAGATGTTGTAAACTCTGTTTTATGGACAAACTATCTACAATCACTCTCTATCTCTTTAGATGCAACAAGATCTCAAAAAAATATAGATGCATTTAAAAAATCACTAAGTGTTTTGGAGGAAAATCTTGATATTTTTAAACGAAGATATTTTAATATTCCAAAAGATATAAATTTTTTTGAGGTTATAGATTGTGATGGTAAATTAGCTCGCCCAATCATAGCTACTATGACGCTTTATGCTAAGATATTGTTGCAAGATTTACTATCTGCATCTAACTTGTATGAAGATAGTTTGTATGAGCAGTATCTATTTAGATACTTTCCAAAATCATTAGTTTTAGTATATGCAGATGAAATTAGAGTGCATCCTTTAAGAAAAGAGATAATCTCTATGATAATTGCAAATTTCATCATAAATAACTTTGGTGCGACATTTATCAAGGATTTAGACTCTTTGGGAAGAGAGAAGTTTTTACTGAAAATAAAAGCATATTTAGCAACAAATGAGCTATATGATGCAGATGATATAAGATATGAGGTTTATGCAAATGACTATATCATAAAAGCACCCAAACAATATAAAATACTTCAAAAAATAGAGGATGAAATTTTATACAATGTTCAATGGATGCTTAAAAATATAAAAGAGGCAGAGATAGATTTTAGTTCTATTTTGGAGTATAAGATAAGTATAAAAGATACACTTTATTCACTAAGTCATAAAGAAGATGAAAATATACAGAGATTTTTAGAAAATCTAAATTTCTTAAAATTCTCATCCAAGATTATCAAAATCAAACAACTCTCTAAAGCAGATTTTAAAGATGTATCTACAGTTTTTTATGCTTTAGTTCAAAGATTTGAGATACCACTTTTGCTAGAAGCTATTGAAAATATCTCTGCAAAAAATGAAACTCAAGAGCTTTTAAAAGTTCAAATAAAAGAGATTTTAGAGTTTTCCCTTATGGATTTAACAAGTAAGCTTTTAAAGTTTAAAAGAGATGATGAAGAGATTTTAGATGCTCTAAAGAGCTATTTTAGACAAAAAGAGTTTAATGATAGACAGTGGAGAGAGAGGATAGATTTTATTAAGACAAGTGAGCATGTATCTATGTCTGATTTGTCTGTGTGTGTTAACTATTTGGTTTTAACAAAAGAGAGTTATTAATTCTCTTTTGTGCTATTTAATCAAAAGTAGGTTTTGGAGTAGTTGACGATTCTTCTGGTAATTGTGGATATATAAGTGCTGGTTTTCTTCCCTTTAAGGCTTTCAAGAAAGTCTCTATCTCTTTTGCCTCTTTATCGCTTATCTTGATACCAAGTTGAACACTACCCATCTCTTTAATCGCATCTGTTAACTCCCAAATTGCACCATTGTGAAAATATGGTTTAGTCTCTGTGATATTTCTTAGAGTTGGTGTTTTTATCATACCTTTATCATCACCTTTAAAGTCTCCAATATTAGCAAACTTGTACTTTGCAGCAAGCTCAAAAGGTTGCATGGTTCCACCAAAAGCTACACCATTGTGGCAGCTTGCACAACCTTTGTCTATAAATGTATTTAACCCTTTTTTCTCTGCTTTATTTAATGCATCTTTATTACCATTTAAAAAGTCATCAAATTTTGACGGAGTGACTAGAGTTTTTTCAAAAGTTGCTATCGCAGAAGCGATTTGTTCAAATGTGATTTTTACATCATCTCCATAAGCCACTTTAAACTCCTCTACATACTCAGGAATTGAAGTAATTCTCTCTTTTACTAGGTTTTTTGGTGCTGCCATCTCAGGAACTGCTTGGATTGGTCCTTGTGCTTGGTCTGTTAAATGTGGACTTCTTCCATCCCAAAATTGAGCTGCATAAAATACTGAGTTATATACTGTTGGTGAGTTTAAATGGTGAGGATTTGCTACCCATTTGTGACCAATTGCTGCTGGTATACCGTCGTCTCCACCCATAGCCAAGTTGTGACAAGTGTTACATGAGATAATACCGCTTCTCGAAAGCCTTGGATCAAAGAAAAGTTTTTTTCCTAACTCCACTTTAGCCTCTGTAATTGGATCTTTTGGATCATCTATAAGCTTCATAAGCTCTGTTTTACTAGCTGGGATGGGTTTGATTCCAGCTTCATTTACTTTTTTAACCAAATCACTAGATGCAAAGCTGTAAGTGCATGCAAAAGTTGTTGCTAATAAGATAATTTTACTCTTAATCATTTTTTTCCTTTAATAATTTTTGTTACCAAAAGGATTATACATTTTTTTCCTTTTATATTTATAAAAAAATCTAGTTATAATTAAAAAATATAAATGCATCTGGAATATTTATCTTAATTAAATACTTTGTTTTATAAAATAGTTATTTAAAGAGGAGTTTTCAAACCATGATAGAGTTTTTAAAGGAGATAAATATTATAGATTATTCAAATCAAAAGATACAAAAACTAGCGATGAGTTTATCAGTTGATTGTGAAACAGATACTCAAATAGCAAAAAACTGTTTTGAATATGTAAGGGATAGTATAAATCACTCTGGAGATTATAAAAATAACATTACTACTTGCAAAGCAAGTGATGTTTTAGAGTATAAAACTGGTTGGTGTTATGCAAAAAGTCATTTGTTGGCTGCTTTGTTAAGAGCTAACAATATTCCTGTAGGATTTTGTTAGCAAAGATTAAGTTAATAATATTTTTGTGGGTAGAGCTTTTGTCCCTCTTGGTTAGGTGCTGAACGGTTACCATTGCTTAAGAGTATAGATTGTGCTCTTTGTCTTGTTTGCAAAGAACTATCATCTTTTACAACTTCTTCTAACTCTTTTACTGTTTCTTTATTTAAATTATTTATATATCTCATTCGTGATTATAGCCAATTTTAGCTATAAAATAAGACAATTATTCTAATTGATTACTTATCAGCTTTATAACTGATATAAAGGCACATAAAATTTTTAAACCTATGAAACTGTTATCTCCATAACCATATCATCTAAAAGTTTGAAAAGTTCACTATTTGTTTTTTCCATCTTTGTGAAGTTTTCAATTAGTATATTTATATTTTCTTTGTTTGCACTATTTTCACACACTTCTATGATATTTTTCTCAGCAAAATGGTGTATTTGTTGATGAGTACGACCTATCTCTTCAAGTTTTGTATGGTTTTTATATATGTCTTTTCCTTCAGTCTCAACCCAAGACCCGATAGAGCAATCTTTATAGCTCATTTTAATTGGAGTTGGATTATCTTTTAGTGTTTCTCTATAAGCATTTGATTTATATGCAATATGGTCAGCTTTTACAAGAGATGCAAAACTTGATAGCTCTTGTCTATATGATAGATTTGCGGTTTCTCTTGCAAGAGAGTTAAATTCTCCCAAAGCACTTTGAAATTCTGTTACTGTTTGACTAGATTCTACTGTTATTACATTTATTTCTTGTGAATTAGTTTGGATTTGATTTGTCTCTTGTTGTAAAGTTTGTATGGTTATTGAGATTTCAGATGTTGCTTTTTGTGTTCTCTCTGCTAGTTTTCTAACTTCATCAGCAACCACAGCAAATCCACGACCATTCTCTCCTGCTCGAGCTGCTTCTATGGCTGCATTTAAGGCTAGTAGATTTGTTTGGTCTGCTATATCTTTTATAAGGTTTACAACAGATGTAATTTCATTTGCTCTCTCATTTAGTGAGCTTATGGCTACTGTAACATCTGCTATTAGATTTGATAAATTGTTAATTTTATCTGATAGATGCATGGTTTTATCTAAACTTTCATCTGATTTTTTAGCAGTTAAATTAGCATTTTCGCTTATTGTTTTCATATTTACTGAAGTGTCTTCAATATCACTTTTTAAAATAGAAATACCCTCTGCAATGCCTCCACCAATTTTTGCAAATTTTTCTCTAAGTATAGATTTTACTTTGCCTTTATTTGCTTCATTTATACCTAAAACACCCATCGCTATTCTGCCAGCATTTGTTCTAAATCTTCCTTTTAATCCTATCGTCTCAACATTTCTAAAAGCATTTCCCAAAGATGCTTGCTCAATTGATGTAGCACCCTCTCTCATGAGAGCTTCAGTTTGATCTAAAAGATTATTTATATTCCAAGCAATTTTTGCCAAAGGGTCATCTTTGCAAATTCCTGTAATTCTTGCTTCTAACTCACCGCTACTTGCTTTATTTGTTACCTCTTCAATTTGAGATATTAATATTGAACCATTTTTGTTAATGGATTTTTGAAATAAACTCATCATAAGTAACTCCTTCATCTTTTAATTTTAGTGTTAGATATTTTATAGACGCATCTAGCCCATCATTTTTTTCAATTCTCAATATTTCTTGATAAAGTGGTTTAATAATCTCTAGTGCTTTTTGATTAGGTTTTCTTCTAACTGAAAAATACCCTATCGTATTTTTATTTGTGTCAAAAGAGGGAGTTATGTTTGCTAGTACCCAGTAGAAACTACCATCAGCTGAGAGATTTTTTACATAAGCAAATATCTCTTTTTTATCTTGTACTCTCTCCCAAAGTAGTTTAAAAATTGCTTTTGGCATATCAGGATGTCTTACAATTGAGTGAGGTTTTCCAAGTAACTCTTTTTCACTCATCATAGACATATCCATAAAAATTTCATTACAGTAGGTAATTTTCCCCTTTGTATCTGTCTTTGAGATAATAAAATCCTCATCTTGCATCATTTTTTCTTGGTTGTTTGGCATGGGTGCACTCACAATCTATCTCCTTATCTTAAACTCTTATGCTACAATATCGACAAAAAGTAGTTTTATTATAGGAGTTTAGTGCAAATGTTGATTGATGGTTGTGGTAGAGGGGTTGATTATCTGAGAGTTTCAGTGACTGAGCGGTGTAATTTTAGGTGTTTGTATTGTATGCCTGATAAGCCTTTTTCTTGGACTCCAAGAGAGGATTTGCTCTCGTTTGAAGAGCTGTTTTTATTTATAAAAGCTTCTATTGATGAAGGGATTACAAAGATTAGAATTACGGGAGGTGAACCACTTTTAAGAAGTGATTTAGATAGTTTTATCAAGATGATAAGTGATTATAAAAGTGATATTGATTTGGCTTTGACAACCAATGGCTATCTACTTCCAGTTACTGCTAAAAAATTAAAAGATGCAGGATTAAAAAGATTAAATATCTCTGTGGATTCTCTAAAAAGACCTGTTGCTCAAAAAATCGCTCAAAAAGATATTTTAGATGATGTGCTTTTGGGTATAGATAAGGCTTTGGAAGTTGGGTTAAAAGTGAAGATAAATATGGTTGCTTTAAAAGGTATAAATGATAATGAAATTATAGATATATTAGATTTTTGTAAAGATAAAAATATCGAAGTTCGTTTTATTGAGTATATGAAAAATACTTTAGCCAAAGATAAGCTAGAGGGACTTTTAGGAAAAGAGATATTGGATATTATAAAGGAAAAATATACTATAAAAAAACTAGGTAGAGTTGGAGCTAGTCCTTCTTTTTCATATCTTTTAGAAGATGGTTATAAATTTGGCTTGATAGATCCTCATAAACATGATTTTTGTGAGACTTGCAATCGTATACGACTGACCGCTGAGGGGCATCTCATACCTTGTTTGTATTTTGATGAAGCAATGAGTATAAAAGATGCAATAAAGAAAAAAGATGTAAAAAAAGCGGTAGAGATTTTAAAAACTGTACTTCGTGATAAACCAAAAGAGAATCGCTGGGGTCATGAGGGAAGTGAGATATCTACTCGTGCATTTTATGAGACTGGTGGCTAGTGTTATCTCTGGTTGAGAGTTTTTACTCATTTCAAGGAGAGGGTAAGTTTGCTGGAGTACCTTCTATCTTTATAAGACTTGGAGGATGCAACCTTAGTTGTGCTGGGTTTGGGGTAGAGTTTGAAAAGGGGGTTGGATGTGACTCTTTTAAAGCTGTAAATCGTGAGCACTTTGAGCATACTTGGAAAAAAATTGATGATTTGACTTCTATTATAGATAGTTATTTGAATGATTTGGATTTTAAGCCAGATATAGTTTTTACAGGAGGTGAACCTCTGCTTTATTTTCAAAATCCCACTCTTTTGGAAGCACTTGAGTATTTTCAAGATTATAGAATTACACTTGAGACAAATGCAACAATAGAGATAGATTTTGAAAAGTTTCCTATATATAAAAATGTTTTGTTTGCGATGAGTGTAAAACTTGAAAATAGTGGTGAAAATAGAGTAAAACGAATAAATCAAGATGCAATAAAAAAGATAGTTGAAAATACAAAAGATTCATTTTTTAAATTTGTACTAAGTGAAAAAGATATAGATACAAAAGAGATAAAAGAGATTACAAAAGATTATCCAGATGTTCCAATTTACTGTATGCCGATGGGAGAGAGTGCAAAAGAGCTTGCTAAAAACGATAAACAAGTTGCAAATTTTTGTATACAAAATGGATATAATTATACAGATAGAATACACATAAGATTGTGGGATAATGAAGAGGGAAGATAGATGCTGATAAGAAAACTGTTTAAGTTTGAAAATGCTCATATAGTGAGAGGGTGTACAAGTGACAGATGCAAATATAGTATTCATGGGCATTCATATAAAATAGAAGTTTTGTTTGAGTCAAATTATCTTGATTACGGACAGATGGTTTATGATTTTGGATTGATAAAATTGTCTATAAAAGAGTTGATAGATTCATTTGATCACTCTACAACGATTTGGGATAAAGATGATAAAGAGTATGTAGATATGATAAAAAAACATAGTTTAAGATGGGTGGCTCTTCCTGTTTCACCCTCTGCTGAACAGTTTTGTCGAGTTATATTTTTGATGATAGATAGACTTTTGAAATTGACACAGATGTCAAATGGTGAAAAAGAGGTAAATTTACATAGCATCATAGTTCACGAAACAGATACTGGATATGCTAAGGGGTTTAGAGAAGATGCTTATAGTAAATTGATGGGAGAAATCAACTTAAAAGATATTGTTTTTTCGAAGCAAGTTATGGATGAGTGGAGTGATAAAGAGATGTGGAATAAGCTAATAAATGGCAATATCTTTATAAATCCTACCCCAAATTAAAATAATTTTAATAACTTTCAACTCATTTTAATCATTAAGATGTAAAATGTATAGACAATATAAATTTTAAAGGAGAGTTGATATGAAAAAAACAGTAGTTTATTCATTGGTTTTGGCGGCATTTTTAGTAGGGTGTGGAGATAAAGAAGGTGGCAGTATTGCTGATAGTGTAAGTGAAGCGGCAAGTGGTGTAGCTGATAAAGCAAAAGATGCAACAGCTGGTGCGGTTGATAGTGTTAAAGATGCAACAAAAGAAGCGGCAAGTGGAGCAGTAGATGCAGCAAAAAGTGCAGCAAGTGGTGCTGTTGATGCAGTAAAAGAGGGCGGTGATGTTGTAGGAGCTGCAAAAGATGCTGTTTCAAATGCAGCAAGTGGAGCAGTTGATAGTGCAAAAAGTGCGGCTGGAAGTGTTGTTGATAAAGCAAAAGATGCAACAGCTGGTGCGGTTGATAGTGCAAAAGAAGCGGCAAGTGGAGCGGTTAGTGGTGTAAAAGATGTTGCAAGTAGTGCAGTAGATACAGCAAAAGATGCTGGTAGTACAGCAGTAGAAAAAGCTGGTGCAGGTGTTGCAGCAGTAGCAGGTACGGCGGCAGCAGCAACTTCAGTAGTAGCTGATACAGCAAGTGCGGGAGCTGAAAAAGTAACAAAAGCAATAACAGCAGGAGATGCAGCCGCTGGTGAGAAAGCATATAAAAAATGTGCATCTTGTCATGGGGCAAACGGTGAGAAAAAA
>JAMOMC010000167.1 GCA_027068765.1 Campylobacterales bacterium | reverse complement strand
AGTAGCTGATACAGCAAGTGCGGGAGCTGAAAAAGTAACAAAAGCAATAACAGCAGGAGATGCAGCCGCTGGTGAGAAAGCATATAAAAAATGTGCATCTTGTCATGGGGCAAACGGTGAGAAAAAAGCATTAGGTGCGGGTCAAGTTATCGCAGGTTGGGATGCAGCTAAAACGATTGAAGCTATGAATGGTTATAAAGATGGTTCATACGGTGGTAAAATGAAAGGTGTTATGAAAGGTCAAGTTTCATCTATGAGTGATGCAGATATTGCAAATCTTGCAGCATATATTAGTGGTTTGAAGTAGAGTAAAGTTTGGTGGGTTTTACCCACCTTATGATGTAAACTCTACAAAATTTTCTCTCATAAAATCCCATCTCATTGGTAAAAATTTCACACACTCTCCAATTTTTAGTTTATCTGTCTTTGCATCTATTATAATTAACCCATTGCAGTGATTTAAAACATTTACCATTCCTGGCGCAAATTTTTTACAAGGAGTAAAGAAGGAGCCATTAAAAAAGCCTGGAATTATATTTGAAATAGGACGATTTGAGGAGATGTTTTGACTTGTTGTTGTTTGGATATATCCATGATAAGACTCTTTTTTACCACTAAGCTTTGAAATCATAAACTTTCCAAATATCTCAAAATTTAGTGAACTAGCAAGAGGGTTTCCTGGAAGATTTAAGACAAGAGTATCTCCAATTTTTCCAAAAGTTGTAGGCTTTCCAGGTTTTATTTGAACTTTGTCAAAAAAAGTTTTTATATCAAAAGATGAAAATGCTTCTTTGGTAAAATCCGCCTCCCCAACACTAACTCCACCACTAGTGATGATGATATCGCATTCCAAAGAGGAGTCAATAAGCTTTTTTAAAGACTCAATATCATCTTCACTTTTACCAACAAACCTTGTGTTACATCCAAGTTCTTGGCATCTTGATAGTAGATATGGAGTATTTGAGTTATAAACTTGAGAATCTCCTAATGGTTCAAAATGAAGTTTTAATTCACTTCCGCTTGCAAAAACCCCAACACTCACTTTTTTGTAAACCTCTACATGGCTAATCCCTTGACTAGCAAGTAGAGCAATATGTGCAGAAGCTATACTATCTCCTGTTTCTAAAATACTCTCACCCTCATCTATATCTTCACCAAGATAACGGATATTTGCTCCAAAGTTAACACTCTTTTTTATAGTTATGTAAGTGCTGTTTTCATGTGTATTTTCTTGGGGAATTATCGTATCTACATCATCAGGAACATTTGCCCCTGTGAGGATTTTGATACACTCGGTATCTTTTAGTTTATATGTGTGAGCATCTCCTGCTAAAATTTTTCCTATGATGGTGTAAGTGTCTGCTTTGCCTTTTAAGCCGTAACCATCCATCGCAGAGTTATTAAAAGTTGGTAAGGCTATGGTGGCTTTTAGAGATTTTGAAGAGATGCGAGAGGTGGCATTTTCGATTGGGATGATTTCAGTTTTTGGTTTTGAAATAGTATTTTGTATGAGGGTGAGTGCTTCATAAATTGTAACTGCCATAAAAAACCTTTTTTTGCGAGTTTGTTTGGTGGGTTTTGCCCATTTGTAAAAATAATTATAGCAAAAGTTAAAGAAATTTTGGTACTGATATAGTTAATTGAAATTTTAATTAACTATATAGGGAAAACCCAATAATCATCTCATTTTTTCTAAAGTTATATCTACACTCTTTACAAGTGAATCTATCTCATAACCACCTTCAAGCAAAAAAGCTATCGGTTTATCTTTTGCATACTCTAAAATCTTCTCTACCATCTCTCCAAGAGCTTCAAATGAGATATTTGCACTTGAGATAAGCTCACCGCTCATCAAATCATATCCAGCAGAAACAAGCACTATATCAAAATCAAAATCTCTTGGCAACTCATCAAAAAGTGCTAAAAACTCTGCATCTTTTATCTCATCTTTATAAGGTATGTTTTTAGTAAATCCGCTGCCTTCACCTTTTCCAATCTCCTCTTTGCCACCTACAAAGTATGGGTAGTTGTTCTCTTCATGAAAACTTATAAAAAAGACACTTTTATCATCATAAAAAATATCTTGAGTTCCATTTCCATGGTGGACATCAAAATCTATAATTAACACTTTTTGATAACCTGCATCTTGTGCATATCTTGCCATCAAAGCTATATTGTTAAAGATGCAAAAGCCTTGTCCTGTTATGATTTCTGCATGGTGACCTGGTGGGCGGAGATTTAAAAATGCTCGTTTTATTTTTCCATCTTTAAAAGCTTGGATTACATTTTTTGTGCTTGTGGCAGCTTTTAAAGCTACGGCATAACTCTCACTTGAAACAATAGTATCAGCACTTGCGATTTGACTTATACCCTTTTCATACCCACTTTCTATCCAATCAACATAACCACTATCATGAACGGCACTAAGCTCCTCTTTGTCTCCTACTCTTGTTGGAATTTGAAATATATTGTGTTTTTCTTGTATCATTTCATCGATGGACTCGGTTCGTATCTTGTTTTCAATATGTTCACCTGTGTCATGAAGTGAAAAATCGCTATCGTACATATAGCCAATCATAAATATTCCTTGAGTTTGTTTTTTAGCATGATTACCTATTTGAACTTTTATATTAATTAAGGATATCATGAGGTAAGACAATACAAGGAAAAAATATGAAAAAAATCATCACTACTTTGCTTTTAGGCTCAACTCTTTATGCTGCTGGAATCTTTTCTGTTGGTCATAAAAATTTTGGTTTTTCTGTAGGCTCGAGTAGCGGATACGGCAATACATATACAGTTGTAGGTGTTAATGCAAACTATTTTGTGGCTGAAGGTCTCTCTTTGGGACTTGGTTATCAAGGGTGGTTTGGAGAAGATCCTAAGATTAATGAAATTAGCATACCTCTGACATATTATATTCCACTTGAGAGTTCTTTTTCTCCTTATGTTGGAGTGATTTATCGTCATACTTTTATCGATGAGCCTTATGAAAATTTAAATATTTATGGTGGTCGCCTTGGTGTTGCTTTGCACACAGGAGCTAACTCTTTTATGAGTATTGGCTGGGTTCAAGAGTATTATGATAATTCTTCTGGTGGAGATGATAGTAGGGGTTATCCTGAGATTAGTGCTGGGTTTTCGTTTTGAGTTAAGTGCCGATTTATTTTAGCACACATACCCCTCTTTTAACATATCTTACCTTTTAGAATGAATCAGCCATGCTCTTTAGGAGTATTTGTAATATTTACTACTGTTATATTTCTCTCAATTTGGGCAAAATCTAAAATCTTGATTAGTTTCTCTTCTTTGGTGCTTAATTGTCCTAATTGCTCTTTTAACTTTGGAAATAGCCACGGTAATGCAAAACTAAATTCTCTTTAAAGAAAACAAGTCAATAACACCCCAAGCAAAGAGTTTTCTAGCTTGAGTTTTGTTATCAA
>JAMOMC010000166.1 GCA_027068765.1 Campylobacterales bacterium | reverse complement strand
AACATCCATAATTTGTAAATAAGACCACAAGCCAGACAGTAATGCAGGATATGTAAACTCTTTATCTCTTTCAATCAATTTACCACTTAAAAGTACTAAAAATTCTCTTATTTTTTTAGCATTTTTACCATTGTCATTTGCTATTTTCCAAACCAACACACAAGCATAAGAGACTACCAATAATCTTCTAAAAAGAGCTATTGGCTTGGTTTGTTGCCACTCCTCTAAATTAAATCCAGAAGATTTTAATAGTTTGAAGTAACTCTCTATCTTCCATCTATAATAATACCAAGTAGCTAAAGTTGCGGCTGTTACATTTTTGTCTAATATATTTGTAACCAACAACCACTCGGCAACTATTTTACAATCTTTATCAATTAACCTCTCAACAATAAATCTTGCTTTTACTGTTTTGCCTGCTATTTTTTGAAGCTTCTTTTTACCCTCATCATTTATGATAAATTTTGTAGCATCTCTTCTTATCTCTACTTCACACTCATTAACATATATTTTAACTTGTCTATTTTTATATCTGATCGTTTTTACTTCTTTACCTAACACTAAGCTCTTAGCTAAATCTATCTGCTTTATATGTTTATCCTCTTTTGGATAATAAAGTTTAGAGTTGTTTTTTACCCTCAGTAAAAACAGGTCGTCATTATTTGACAACTCTCTCATAAATGCTACACTATCAGCTTCTCTATCAACTATATGCACTATCTGTTTGCTTGTATCCAAACTCTTTTTTATCCACTTAGCTCTTGAAGCTAATTCTTTCAAGTGTGTAGTTGTAATTGTTATATCATCACTATATGTTGAATAGACCTTTTTATCTGTCTTTAAATTGTGAACCATCGGTGCTATAGGTTCTCCTGTGATATCACTTACAGCTATTGTTGTTTGTAAATCATATCCTATCTGTTTACAATTGTCTTTTTTATTTTTTGAAGTCAAATCTTTTTTTGATAGATGCTTTTTATAATCCAAATGTGACCAATCTGACATTGCTAATATATATTTATCACAATGAGTATCACATTCGCACTTTAAATTTTCAAATATTGGATTAAATAGTGAATCTATTGATATGTTATCATTATTAAAAAATCTCCAGGCAGCTTGAACTTGTGAAAACGGTTTCATATCACCTAACAATAATTTAAGACCATTTGTTGCTTTTTCTTTTACACTCATAGAGCTTTTAACCAAGAGATTAAATCTTTTTTTAAACGATTTTCCATAATGTTTTATCCTT
>JAMOMC010000165.1 GCA_027068765.1 Campylobacterales bacterium | reverse complement strand
GGCGGATAATAGATTAAGGCACTATTGCAAATTTTATCATAAGAACTCAAGAAGTGTTTTAATTGCTCTTTTGAGAGTGCTATTTTACCTTTTTGTTTAGCTACATGTACTGCTTTGTTCATTTTTCTAAGTAGTTTATGTAAATTCTCTGCCCATATCTCTTTTTTTTGTTCGTGTACAAAGAGTAACTCTCTTAAGTGGTGTGCATTACAATAACTATGTTTGCATTCATAACTGTAGTATGGACTCCAGTGATCATGTACAGCTATTTGTTGATAGTGAGGTAGTATATCCATATCATTTATTGCTTCTTTACCTCTTCTTGAATGGAGCATATAGTATGTTAAAAAACTTGACGATATTACATGGGTGTAGTGAAGTTTACCAGCGACACTTACTCCTGTCTCATCACAGTGGATAACATTTTCATTTAAGAGTAATCTCTTGATATCATTCTCATAATTTTCAAGCTTGTTATAACAGTTTTGGAGCATAGAAAAAATTGTTCCTTTACTTATTTTGTGAGAAGTAAAATCTTCTACCATTTCAGATATTCTTTCATAGGGTATCATCTGATAGGTATTCCAGTAAGATATGAGTGATTTTATATTATCTCCATATTGTACAGTCGCATTAAGATTAGCAGGAAAATCGGCTTTATGAATACTTTTACACTCCGAGCACACTTTGGTATGTTGCTGAAACTCAGTTACTTGCATTTTTATCTTTGGAATATCAAAGAGTTGTCTTTTTACTACTTTGGAACTTTCAACATTACTTAGTTCATAACCACAGTGACATTTGACTTCTGATAGTACTACTACCTTATCTGGATTGGATACCATTTTTAGATTATTGCCACTATGTCCCTTTTGACCACCTCTTTTTCTTTTTATATTTGATTTTTTACTACTTAATTGTTTTTTAAATTTATTATCAGTTGAAGGTGGTTTAGAACTATTGTTACTGTCTTTGGAGATGATATCGTTTAGCCTTTTTATCTCATCACCTTGTTTTTGGATTATCTCACTTGCTTTTTGTAAATCTTTCTTTAGTTTTTCAATCTCCAAAACAATTGTAGCTGCAATATCTGGATGATTTTTACAAAAATCTACTGCTTCTTCTAAAGTCATTTTTAGATAACCCTTCTTAACTTATATAGAAATATTATAGCTAAAAAGTAGTTATAAACCCCTTGTTTTAGGGCTCTGTTGAATGTTTTTATATATGTTTTTTATGGATTTGATTGGTGTGCTGAATGGTTAC
>JAMOMC010000164.1 GCA_027068765.1 Campylobacterales bacterium | reverse complement strand
AATCTTTTAAGAGCTGGAAAACCTGTAGATTCATGTGTATTGTGTCATTCAGACAAACGAAAACTTGTAAAAAGAGTTAAAAAAAATGTCCACCCTCCAGTTTTACAAGATTGTACACTCTGTCATGACCCTCACTCTGGAGATTTACAATTTAGATTAAAAGCAGATAAGAGAAAAGATCTCTGCCTAACTTGTCATACAGATAAAAAGAAGTGGATTGAAGATTCAAAAAACAAACACGGTGCAATAAATCTTAAAGATGGCGGATGTATCATTTGCCATGATCCTCACTATACTGGCAGAGCAAAGATGTTAAAATCCGATACCACAAAAGATTTATGCTTATCTTGTCACAATAAAGAGTTAACAAGAGATGAAGATAACAAAACTATAAAAAATATGAAAAATTTTCTTGACAAAAGCAAAGTTTTACACAGCCCTATTAAAGAAGGTGATTGTGCAGGTTGTCATAATCCTCATGGATCTAACAACTATAGAATGCTCAAAGAGTCAAGTACAGCAAAACTATGTGTATCATGTCATGCAGATAAGAAAAAATTCATTGAAAAAAGTACCAAAAATGTCCACCCTCCTGTCAAGAAAAATTGTGCAGCTTGTCATGACCCTCATGCAGGAGAAAACAAAGAGAGATTAAAAGCAGATAAAAGAAAAGATATATGTCTAACTTGTCATAAAGATAAAAAGAAGTGGATTAAAAATGTAAAAAACAAACACGGAGCAATAACTCTTAAAGATGGTGGTTGCATAGCTTGTCATGACCCTCACTATACTGGTAAGCCAAAAATGATAAAAGGCAAAACTCAAAAACATTTATGTCTAACTTGTCACAATAAAAAGTTAAAAAGAGATGAAGATGGCAAAACTATAAAAAATATGAAAAAGCTTTTTAGCAAAAACAAAATACTACACACTCCTCTTAAGCAAGGTAATTGTTCAGGCTGTCACAATCCCCACGGTTCAAACAATTATAGAATGTTAAAAAAATCAAGTATAGGAAAGTTATGTGTATCATGTCATGCGGATAAGAAAAAATTTATCAAAAAAAGTACTAAAAATGTCCATCCTCCTGTCAAGAAAAATTGTGCAACTTGTCATGACCCACATGCTGGAAAAAACAAAGAGAGATTAAAGGCTGATAAAAGAAAAGCTATATGTTTAACTTGCCATAAAGATAAAAAAGAGTGGATTAAAAATGTAAAAAACAAACATGGTGCGATAAATCTTAAAAATGGTGGTTGTATAGCTTGTCATGACCCTCACTATACTGGTAAAAAAAAGATGTTAAAAGGGAAAACTACAAAAGATTTATGTCTATCTTGTCATAACAAAGAGTTAAAAAGAGATGAAGATGGGAAAAAACTTCAAAATATTAAAAAACATTTACAAGAAAATAGCAGATGGCACGGTCCAGTCAAACAAGGTGATTGTACAAGCTGCCATAATCCTCACGGGTCTAACAATCATAGAATGTTAAAAGGTCCATATCCAACAAAAAGCATTACACCGTTCAAGCCAGAAAGCTATATCTGTTTTAATTGTCATCAAGAGGAAAAAATAACCCAGAGAAAAACTACAACCCAGACAAACTTTAGAACAAATGAGAAAAATCTACATACTATACATGTAAAAGATCGCTCTATTGTTTGTACAACTTGTCATGATGTTCACGGTGCAAAAAAACCAAATCCTCTTATAAAAAATAAGACTCAATTTTCTGGAACGGAATTTAGACTAAGATATATAAAAACTCCAGATGGAGGCTCTTGTAATCCTATATGTCATAATAAAAAAGAGTATGGTAAAGGGTTTAGTAGTACTATCTCCAAGTAAGAGAAACTAAAGAAGAATTTCTTCTTTAGTTTTATTCTCATTAACAATAATCTGCTAAAACCCCACTTTTAACACTCTCATATGTCTCATCACCTACAAGTTTTTTGACAATCTCTAATGCAAAACATATAGCAGTGCCAGGTCCTCTTGAAGTTATAATGTTTTCATCAACAACTACTTTTTGCTTATCTGTAAATTTTTCTAATCCTATATCATCTTCATAAGATGGGTAGCAAGTGTAACTATTTTTGATAACTCCTGCCTCTTTTAGAGCCATTGGTGCTGCACAAATTGCACCTATTAACTTCTTTTTCTCATCAAACTCTTTTAAGATGCTTTGAACTCTCTCACTCTCTTTTAGTGCAACTGCACCATTGTGACCACCAGGAAGAACAATCATATCAAACTCACTTGGCTCAATATACTCTAGCTTATTGTTTGCAATGATAGTTATACCATTTGCCCCTGTCACTTTTTCATCTCCTAAAGATGCAGTAACTACTAAAATACCACCTCGTCTTAAAATATCAATGATACAAACAGCCTCAATCTCCTCAAAACCACTAGCAAGTGGAACTAGAACAGATGCCATAATAATCCTCCTATTTAACTTTTTCTAGATACTCAGCTTTAGCTGTATCAACCTTTACCATATCACCTTCTAAAACATGATATGGTATCTGTATAACCGCCCCACTCTCTAGTGTAGCTGGTTTTTTCCCACCTTGTGAATCACCTTTGAAGTTTGGTCCTGTTTCGGCAATCTTCAAAACAACAGTAGCAGGAGCTTCAACATCTATCGCATTTCCATTATGAAATAAAATCTCAACATTCATACCATCTACAATCCAATTTTGTGTATCACCAACAGCATCGTGAGTGAGTCCAATTTGATCATAAGTTACAGTGTCCATAAATTGTAAAAATTCACCATCATCATAAAGATACTGCATAGTCTTTTGTTCAAGGTCTGGCTTTTCACACTTATCACCTGCATGAAAAGTTTTGTCTATCACTTTTGCATTTAGATATGACTTTATCTTGCATCTAACAAATGCCGCACCTTTACCTGGTTTTACATGTTGATACTCCACAATCTTAAACGGCTTACCATCTAGCTCAATTTTAAGCCCTTTTTTTAAATCACTCATCGAATATGATGCCATCTTCACTCCTAAATATATTTAAAAATATTATAACGAAATTTTTAATAAAAAGTTCAATCTACTTTTATAGTCTTTTTATTTTTTTCTATTTTTTTAGTAGAATTGGAGTTTAAAATCTTTAGATATTTTTTGGCTTTTACCTGCTCACCTTTATAGACAACATGTGTTGCGATGTTTCTCTCACACATCTCTTTTGCACCCATCCAGTAATCTTTACCAATAAGCATACTCTCAAACTCATCGTCTGTTAAAAAACCTTCAGAGACTATCAAAGAGTGAAAAAAATCTACTAAAATTTTATCTTTATGCTCAAGACGAGAACGAATTTCCCCACCTTTTCCTGTAAATCCAGCTGAATAGTTGTGAAACATGATGTCCGAATAAGGGTAGATAACTCGTTTTTTTGCCATACAGAACATCAAAGCACCCATAGAGTAAGCATGATTATCGATATATGCTATGCTTCTGCCGTAAAATTTCTCTTGTAAAAGATTATAAAACTGTTTTCCCTCATTTACAAGTCCACCAGAAGAGTTTATACGAAGCTCCAAAACATCATCTTTAGATGCAGCTCTAAGCTCATTTAAAACAGCATGAAGTCCTCTTTTAAACTCTTTAAATCTTCCTACATATACTGTAAAATGGCGATATTTTGGGGTTATTTTGTAGCTGTTTTTAGCTCTATTTTTAACTCTTTTACACTCAGGAATATGTTTTGTAAATAGTGTATGCTCTTCACTGGATATATCCGTATTTTTTTTGTTTTCCATTTACTGCCTTTAATTCTTTAGTATACTAAAAAAGAGTTAAGGCTTATATGAATTTTAAAAAAAAATACTAAATTAGTAAGCCAAGAGGCTTACTACATAAACTATCTAAAGTTTGCAAATGGATTGTCTATAATCTTCTTTCTACTTGCAACATATGGGATGATAGCTGTTGCTCTTGCTTTTTTTATAGCAGCCTCTACCATCTCTTGATGTTTTTTACAGTTTCCTGTTAATCTTCTTGGCATAATCTTATATCTCTCTGAGAGTGAAAATTTAAATGCACTTGGATCTTTGTAGTCTAAAAACTCAACTTTTCCTTCACAATATCTACAATATTTTTTAGAATACTTTCTTCTTTCTGCCATCATTTTTCCTTTATTTATTTCTAAAACGGTATCTCGTCATCATTGATATCAATCTCTGGGATACTATTTTGTTGATTATTTGTTGCTTTGTCTTGATTTTGCACTGCTGGTTGTTGTGCTGGTGGCGGTTGATTGTTTTGTGGATTATTGTAACTGTTTCCACCTTGTTGGTTATATCCTCCACCATCACTTGAGCCTTTGGAATCTAACATTGTCATATTTTCAACAACTATCGAATGTTTGCTTCTTTTTCCACCATTTTGATCAGTCCAATTATCAAGCTTTAATCTACCCTCAACTAAAAGTTTTGATCCTTTTTTTAGGTACTGGTTTGCAACCTCTGCGGTTCGTCCAAAAAAAGTGATGTCAATAAAAAGAACTTCTTCTTTCATTGAACCATCTCCGCCTTTAAACTTTCGTGTTGTTGCTATACCTGTATTTCCTATCGCTGTACCACTTTGTATGTATTTAAGTTCTAAATCTTTTGTTAGATTACCAACTATGATTACTTTATTAAACATTTTAAATCCTTAAGATTACTCAGCATTTTTTACTGCATCTTGTGTAGTTTCTGGTGCTT
The DNA here is from genome assembly GCA_027068765.1 of Campylobacterales bacterium. Classification (GTDB taxonomy): domain Bacteria; phylum Campylobacterota; class Campylobacteria; order Campylobacterales; family QNZT01; genus SZUA-1433. The sequence goes on along the minus strand of JAMOMC010000164.1, from coordinate 60,326 downwards.
TCTCTTGTGTGGTTTCTGGCTCTTTCTCTTGTGCAACTTCTGGCTCTTTTTCTTGTACAACTTTCTCCTCTACTTTAGGAGTTCTTGTAGGTTTTTCCTCTTTTTTCTCAGATGCAGCTTTTACTAACTTATCCCATTGAACAATCTCTTTTTTCTTATCAAATTTTACATTTAAAAATCTAATAATCTCTTCTGTGAGTCTTAAGTTTCTTAAAATCTCTTCAAGTGAACTAGGTGTAGTTGTATAATATACAACAAAATAGTGACCTCTCTCAAACTTCTCAATCTCATATGCTAGTTTTCTAACACCCATATCTTTTACTACTTTTATCTCACAGTTATTTTTTTCCATAACATCTTTGATAAAATCAAATTTTGCCTTTGTCTCCTCTTCTGTGAGGGTTGGCTTGATTACAAATAGTAACTCATAATGCTTCATATTTTCTCCTTGTGGTTTATAGCTCTTTTTAAGAGCAAGGTTTTTTATCTTTATATCTATAAAGAGGTCGCGATTGTACCTTTTATTTACTTAAAAAAACCACAAGAAGGTTAATTAAGTCTAAGAAAATGCTTTAAACTTAAACTTTTTAACCTTTCATTAGATGCACTTAAAACTGGATTAAAGTATGTGTTTACAAGAGAGCTTGTCTCTTGGTGTATTTTAGTTGAGCTTTTATTTAAGTTGACTTTTTTTAAAAAAGCATTTGTAAAAAGACTCCCTTTATCTGTTGCAAAAGATTGTTCATAATCTCTACAAGCTGCAAAAAACAAAAACTCTCCACTAATAGGAGTTTGAGGGGTAATAGATGCTTTTGCTCTTGTTTTTAACTCTTGTGGTGCTTGTATATATTTTGCTTTAAATCCAGCCTCTTTTGTTTGTAATGCTCTTTTAGTAGCCGTACCACTGTTACATGAGTCAAAAATGATAAGTTTTCTAGCTTTTATCTTATTTAGCATCAGATTTATCTTATCATCAAGAAGGTATAAGTTTGTAGTAGAGTCACTCAAAACTATCATCTCATCTCTATCATCACTCTCATCACCACTCTTATCATAAGTAAAACTACCATGTCCTGAGTAGTAAAATATAAAAACATCTTCAGCTTTAAGAGTTTTAGCATATAGATCTAGTGTCTGCTCTAATGTTAAAGAGTTTTGAAGCTCTTTTATATCAAAACCCCAATTTGAGAAAAGAGTTTTCATGCCATTTGCATCTAAATCAATTCCTCCCAAATCATTATCATCTCCTGCATAATCACTCACGCCAACAATCAAAGCCTTCTGCAAGATATTAGAATTTGGCACAACCACAACAGCTGGTCGATTTTTTTTGGAAGAGCAAGATGCAAGAAGCACAAGTGCAAAAATAGAAAAAATTAAGATATAAAACTCTTTTTTATTCATAGCAAAAACCTTTAAATATAAAATTATTTAAATTATAACATTAAATATTGAAATTAAGATAAAAATAGTATTACAAAAATTACATCAAATTTTAATTTTGACGATATGGTTAATAATTATAAAATATAAAAGAGAATTACAAATGATTAAAAATGTAGTAAAAGTTATACTCATATCTTCTCTAAGCTTTATAGCTTTAGATGCAAACTATCGTGTGATAGCAAAAGTTGAGAGAACAAAAAATAACCTGCTTAATGATCAAATTTATCTAGTACAACAGTTAGAAGGTCTTGTTAAAAGTGGTAAAGTTAAGATACTCCACTCTTCACACCCTACTTGGAAATGGAGACTTAGTGTCTCTAACTTAGATGATATGCAAAGTGCAAAAGAGGTTTTAAATGTTGTAAAACTAAGTTATGATGATGCTTATATACTTGGTAGTAAGAAAAACTCTTTAAAGAAAAAAAATAAAGTTACAGATAAAACTATTGAGATTAACTTTAAAGATTTAAAGTTAGAAGATTTTATAAAACTAGTTTCTAATGTAACAGGAAAAAATATACTAATACCAAAAAAAATTGATGGAGAGATAAATTTCATAGGAACAAAACCGATAAAAGAGAGTAAACTTTTACCTCTTTTAAATCAAATTTTGCTAGACAACAAATATACTCTACATGATACTCAAAATGGCTACTTTACAATCATAAAAAGTAATGATGCTATGAGAAGTGGTCCCCCTTTACAAAGTAAAACAGATATAAACGGGATGCAAACAGCTATAATTAAATTTAAAAATATAAGAGCAATGGATATCAAAAAATTTACCCAACCTCTTGGAAGCAAATATGGTAAAATAAGCTCTTTAAACAATGGAAAACTAATAGTAACAGATTTTCGAGAAAACATAGAGTCTATAAAAAGCATCATAAAAATCCTTGATAAAGATAGTGATAGAACAGTTAAGTTTGTCTCTTTAAGAAACTCCGAAGTAGATGCCATCTCTAAAAAAGTTAAAAAGATGATTCGCTCATTTTTTAAAAATCAATCAATTACTCAACATATTGAAGTCATACAAAATGAAAACTCAAGCTCTATCGCACTTGTAGGTGACAAAAATGATATAAAACTAATACTCCCATACATCAAAAAACTTGATAAAGGGAATGATAAAAAAGAGAAAGATATCGAATTAGTTTATGTTAAAAATAGTGATGCTCAAAGTGTTACAAAACTACTAAATGAGTTAATTGCAAACAAAACATTTAACTCCAATATAGATCAAATGTCAAAAACTGCAAGCCAAAATCAACCAATCAAACAAAATGGGAATAGAAATGGAAATAGACAAACTACACCAAATGGCAATAACAACATAAAAATAGTCAAAACTATAAAAGAGCCAAAAGAGCAAGATAACCCTGGAATAACTTACGACAAACAATTAAATGCAATTATGCTTTTTGGAACAAAACAGGAGAGAGATGTACTAAAATCAATTATTGAAAAAATTGATGTAGAGAGACAACAAGTTTATGTAAAAGCAAAAATTTTAGAGATAAACAATGATAAAGCTTCAGAATTAGGATTAAAATATGGAATAGTAGGTGGACTTACAAATAGTTCAGGTCTATTTGCCCTAAGTAATAAGATGGGGCTTCAAGATGCTGGTACTGCTATTTCACTTGCAAAGAGTCTTGATTTAACTTTACCAAATGCTTCAAGTGCTTTAGCTCTTGGTGCTGCTGTATCTCTTCTTAGCCAAGAGAGTGCTGCAAATATAATATCAGAACCATCAATTTTATGTATAAACAATGAACCATCATCTCTATATGTTGGTAAAACTGTCTCCGTTATCTCACAAAGTAGTGTCGGTTCAACAACAACAGATATAAATAAAAACAACTATAAAAGAGAAGATATAGGATTAACTCTAAATATACTCCCAAGAATATCCTCAGACAATAAAGTGACACTTGGAGTTGAAATTTCATCAGAAGATATATTGCCAGGAAGCACCGCTGGACTTCCTCAAACAACAAAACGAGTAGTAAAAACTTCTGCCATAGTCAAAAATGGAGAGACTATTATCATAGGTGGTATGGCACGAGAAAAAAAGAGTAAAACTGTCATCGGAATCCCTATACTAAGAAACATTCCACTACTAGGCAAACTATTTTCTCACGATCAAATAAATTTAGAAAGAACAACACTAGTGCTAATGCTAACACCATATATAGTTAAACAAAGTGGAGATTTGACAAAACTTAGAGAAGAGCTTGGTGAGCTTTATCTACTTGAAAAAGAGTATGGAAAGATGAAAATATAACTGGCAGTTTCAAAACTGCCTTTTTATTATTTATGATTATACATTTTAACATAATACTCATGTGCCATTCTATCTGAATCAAAATATGGCAAGACATCATGCATTGCATTTTTGATTATGCTAACCCACTTTTTAGGATCATCATAGTATGTAGGAATTATCTCATTTTCAAGAACATCCATCATGTTTTTATTATCAATTCTATCTTGTTCTTCAATTGGTAGCTCTCCATCACATCCAGCGATTGTGTATGAATTTTCTCCATGTTTAGCAAACTCTGGATGCCAACCATCAGGTATAGAAAAGTGAATAGCGGCATTCATAGCTGCTGTCATACCACTTGTTCCTGAAGCTTCTCTATTTATTCTAGGTGTATTTATCCACACATCTGCACCTTTTTTCATAATTGCAGAGAGTTCAAGTTCATACCCTGTAAGAACTGCGATATTTTTTATATCTTTTGAGAGATGCACTAGCTCATTAAAGATACCAACAGCTAAACCATCTGTTGGATAAGGTTTACCAGCCCAGATAATCTGAACAGGTCTATCTTGACTTTGAATAACTTTTAAAAATCTCTCAAAATCATACTTTAAAAGTCCAGGTCTTTTATACTCAGCAAATCTTCTAGCCCAAACAATTGTAAGTACATCAGGATTAAACATCTTTCCTGTCTGATTTGCAACAACATTAAAAAGCATTCTTTTAAGATGCTTTTTTCTTGAGACTATCTCATAATCAACATTATCATCATAAGCTCTAATTAAACCTTTATCTTGCCAATATCTTCTGTTTTGAGCATTTGTTATAGGTATAATTTTTTCATCTTCATTTAAGACATCTTTCCACATATCATTTGCAACAACTGAGTGGATTTTTGAGACGGCATTTGAGAGTTTTGAGAGTTTTAAAGCTCCAACTGTTAGACTAAACATATCACCTTTAGTACCCGTAATCTCTCTAACCGTATCAATATCAAGTGAGCTAAAAAATCCCATTCTATGGAGTAAATCTATATTGTGTACTTCATTTCCTGCAGCTTCTGGTGTGTGTGTTGTAAAAACAACTCTGCTTTTTACCTCATCAATATCTCTATATTTATCATACAGATTAAAAGCAAGTGGTACAGCATGACCTTCGTTCATATGATATATATCTATCTTTTCACCAAGTGCTTCAAGTGCTTTAACTCCACCAACTCCCAAAACAATCTCTTGAGCAATTCTAGTCTCATTATTTCCATCATAAAGCCTTGCAGTAATTGTTCTTGATAGATGATCATTTTTCTCAATGTCTGTAGATAAAAGAACCATAGGAGCACTTTGAAAAACATCTGCTTTTAGAAGATATACTTTAACGATAACTGGTCTATTATTTATCAAAACAGTCACCTCTACATTTGGATCATCTAAAAATTGATAATGTTTTCTAGTATGTGAAGCTTGCATGCTCTGATCAGACTCACGAAGCTGATCATAATATCCATAAGACCAAAGCATACCCACTCCTATGACATTTTGTTTAAGATCATAAGCACTTCTCATATGAGAACCAGCTAAAAAGCCCAATCCACCAGAGTAAATCTTAAGTGCTTGATGAATAGCAAACTCCATACTAAAATATGCAGCTTTTTTACTATACAATTCTTGATTTTCTAATGTTTTATTCATCTATGTTTTCCTTTTTTGTTTGATAAGTATATCGACACCTTTGAGGTTGGCACTACTCAAAGTTGACAATTTAATCTCTAACTCTTTTAAAGATGGTTTAAAAGCTTCTAAATTTAGATTATCTTTTAAGAAATCAACTAAAGTAGGATTATTTTTAAAAACAGCTCCCCCTAATATAAGAGAGTTTGGATTTAGAAGTGTTACGATAGTTGAAACTGCATGTAAAAGAGCTTTATAAAAGTTTTCTAAAATCTCTTTTGCTTTTGTATCTTGTAGATTTTCTAATGCTTCAAGAGTTGGTTCCCCTACACAGATGCCATAATACTCTATCCACTTTTGAAGCCCAATACCAGATGCGAAAAGCTCTACACAGTTATCTTTTCCACAACCACACAAAAAAGGAGCCTTTTTAAATGGTATATGACCAATCTCACCAGCTAAATTACTCTCCCCTCTTATAATAGTACCCTTTTCAATAAAAGCACTCCCAAACCCAGTTCCAATATATAAAAGTACAATACTCTTATCATCTCCTTCTAAATCCATCTCAGCCAAAGCTGCGACTTTTAGATCATTATCAACTTCAACTTGAACATCAAATCTATCTTCTATATATTTTTTTAGATTTCTATCTTTTATATTGATATTTGGTGCTGATAAGATAACACCATTTTTAACCTGAGCAGCAACTCCAATACCGACAAAATCTATATCTGTTTTTTTAGAGAGCAAAGAGGTTAAAAAATCAATTAAATCTAAATTTTTAGTATCTATTGAGCTTTCATCTATAACCTTGTCTTCACTTTTTATAACATACCTAAAGTGTGTACCACCATAATCAATTAAAAGCTTCAAGCTCTGTTTATTAGTCTCTATCATCCAGAGAACACCTTGTAGTCTATATTTTGAAATATAGAGTTTTTTTGCTCCAACCACTCCAAAAATGTCAAATCCACCTCATCAATCATATCTACTAGTCTCATAAAATTATAAATATGTTCTTTAGTTCGTCTGACACTATATTCAATCGCAGTTTCAGTAGTAATTAAAAATGCAAAATCACTACTTTGAGCAAGCAACAACTCTCGCAACAGCTGATTTAAAACTCTAACTTTTATAACATCTTTCTCATCAATATAACAATTTGCCAAATCCTGCATCTTATCTGCCATAAAGTGAAGATGCCTATATATCCAATCATTTTCTTTATTTAACCATACATCATAATAACCCTCATCTCCCCAAGAAGATGGTGTGGGAATTGTTACTTGATTTGTAGGTTCTTGTTTTAAATACTCCAAAGGTGTGGCAGCTTTAAAATTATCTTGCTTCCCAATCTCTTTAAAAAGATGATATAAAAAATCAGGTCCCTCAAACCACCAATGACCAAAAAGCTCCGCATCATAAGGAGAGACTAACATTGGAGTTTTATCCATCTGTTTTGATAATTTTTCAAACTGTTCTACTCTATCATCAACAAAATCTTTAGCATGAGAGCTTGTTATGTTATAAGCATTTAAAGGATTATAAAACTCTTTATCATCTGAATTGGATGTTATCTTTCTATATTTAAAACCTGTAAAGACACGATTTCCATCAGGTGAGATAAAATCTTTTATATAATCAAACTCAAGGTCATACCCAATATCACGATAAAAATCACGATAGTTAAAATCACCTGGATACCCCTCAATTGAACTCCAAACTTTTTTACTACTTTGTGGATCTCTTGCAAACACAGCCACATTTTGTGGAGTATAAATAGGAGCATACACACCATTTACAGCAGCTGGATTTGCACAAGTTAATGCATGTGAATCTGCAAAGAAAAACTTGATGCCATATTTTGCCAAAATTTTATCAAGTCCATCAAAATATGCACACTCAGGAAGCCAAATACCCTCTGGATAAACACCAAAATTCTCTTTATGTGATTTAACCGCTATAGAAATTTGTGCATCTACAGCTTTTTCATTAAGAGATAAAATTGGTAAAAACCCATGAGTTGCTCCACAAGTTATAATCTCCAATTTACCCAAAGATGCAAAGTATTTATAACCGCTTATCAGACAACCACCTAAAAACCCATCAAAAAAATCTTTGATCCAGAGATAGCGATCTTTATAAAAATGTGCCAATTTATGCTCATCTTCAGAAGTTTGTGAAGTTCTTTTAATCTCTTTTTCACCAAGTTTAATCATCTTATCTAGATGCCTGCGATATTTTTGCATCAAAAGTGTATCTTTAAACATCTCAGCCAAAGGAGGTGTAACAGAAGTTGTCAAACGAAAATCAACACCCTCATCAACTAACTTTTTAAGATTTTTTAAAAGAGGAATATAACACTCATCAATAGCCTCAAAAAACCACTGCTCTTCTAAAAAATACTCATACTCTGGATGTTTAACAAAAGGCAAATGAGAGTGCAAAACTGGAATCCAATAACATTTTTGCATTATAACTCTCCTTTTTTAGCTAATGTGAGTGAACTTTTATCACTTATATGTTTTGATAGTTTTTGCAAAGCTCTTCTTTTTAAAACTGCATCTGAAGAGAGAGTCTCTCTTTTTTCATAAAAGAGATCATCAAAATAGAGTGCATCTTTACAACTTAACTCTTTTGTTGATAAGTTTCTCCAGATTATATCGCTGTTTTTAATGACTTTAGAGTTTGGTGCAAGAAATATATTTGATTTTAATATAGAGATAAACTTAGCATCTTTATCAATATAACCAATCTTTGTCATAACTTGTGCAAAATCCATCATATGATAAAAGTAGTAATCCCCTACCCTATCATAAACATCCACACTCTCTACCTCAAGCCCATCAACAAATAGTTTTAATTTAAGTGCATCTAAAGAGATTTGATGTTTTTTTAATAACTTATGAGTAATTTCAAAGTAAGTAAAAAGTGTATTAGGATTTACACAAATTGCTTTGAGTGTATCTATATCATAATGAGTTGGTATCTCAAACTCTTTAATTTTCCTCTCTGGTAACCATCCGTCTGAGAGCTCTTTGTAGAGTTCAAAATACTCTTTTGACTTAGAGAGCCAAGAAAAATCTACCTGCATGTTGTATGAGATAATTTCATCAAATCTACTCTTATTGTGATAAAGATTGAGAGCTTTTTTAGTTACATAGATAAAACTCTGCACACTCTCATCTTCAAAAGTTATGCCGACACCTTTAGAAAGTGGTAAATCTAAAACCTCTTCAAAATCAACCACACTATCTTTAAGCCCACCAACTTTTTTAACAATTGCCAATGTGCCATATTTCATAGCTATCATTTGATTTAATCCACAAGGCTCATACTGTGAAGGCATATATAAAAAATCAGCCGCTCCATAGAGTTTTCTAGCTAATGTTTCACTATAACCAATTGTGATACTTATATTTTTATATCTACTTGAGAGTGAACTAAACCAATGGTTATACTCATCTTCACCAGAACCCAAAATTGCGATATTTATCGGCATATTAGATAATTCATATAGAGAGTTTAAAATTTGATCAATCCCCTTTTGAGCGGTAAATCTTCCAATAAAGACAAAAAGAGCTCTATCTTCATCTTGCAAATGAAGCTCTTTTAAAACCTCTATCTTAAGTGCTTTTTTATTATAAAGAGTATCTAAATCAAAATTTATAGGAATATACTTATCTATGGCTGGATGAAACTCATCATAATCTATGCCATTTAAAATACCTCGAAGTTTATACTCATTATCTTGTATAAGGTTTTCTAGATCACACCCAAATCTTTTTGTCTGTATCTCTTTTGCATAAGTTGGACTAACAGTCGTAACTATATCACTATATACAATTGCAGATTTTAAAAGATTTATCTGATCGTGATACTCTAATTTTGAAACTCTAAAATAGTCCCAACGAAGTGAGAGTCTATCAATGCTTTGTTTTGAAAAAATTCCCTGATAAGCTAAATTGTGAATTGTAAAAACAATTTTAGAGTTAAAATGATAATGTTCTTTAACCAAAAGAGCAATTAAAGCACTCTGCCAATCATTTATATGCAAAATATCAAAGTGCTCATTTTTAACTCTTATAAACTCAAGCACACCATAACAAAACACTCCAAAACGGATATCATTGTCATCATAATCTCCATACATCTCATCTCTATCAAAAAGTCCACTGCTCTCTTTTAAAAAAAGAGTTTTTTCACATCTAAATACCTCAAATTGATACTCTTTAGAGCCAACCCAAAACTCATACTTAAAATTGGTACTTTCAATACTATGTTTTTCACAATCTATCAAGCTATAAAGTGGCATAATTGAAGTGGTGTCAACATAAGCATTTAGTGCTTTTGGAAGGCTTGAAGCTACATCTCCCAAACCTCCACTTTTTGCAAATGGAAATATCTCACTTGATATAAATAAAACTCTCATAATATCTCTTTTAATTTTTTTGCAACTCTCTCTGGTGAGAGAGGATTAATTCTCATAGAAGTTGAGAGCTCATACCCAGCTAACATATAGATACGAGGAATAATCTGTATATAAAAGGTATGATAACTACTGCTGTCATCTTTTAAATTTGGTAAATTTTTAAAAATCATATTGTAGTGAAAGTCTCCCAAAAGAGCATACAATCTTCTATATACATCTTGCAATATACTAGATGCATCTTTTAAATTATCTTCATTAAACTCCACAATATCACAAATATGCTCTTTTGGAGATATTATAATCTCAAATGGATAAAGAGATGCAAAAGGGGCAAAAGCTACAAATGAACTATTTTCAAAAATAACTCTTTTAGAGACGCTAAGCTCTTCGTGTACCATATCTAAAAGAAGAGTTCTGTTGTGAATATCATAATAATCCTTGCACCTTTGAAGCTCAGCTTTAACACTGCTTGGGACAAATCCAGTAGCTATAATTTGTGAGTGAGGATGCAAAAGTGTAGCTCCTGCAAAAGAGCCGTGGTTTTTAAACAGTTGAATATACTCCAATCTACTATCTTGCCTTAAATCTTCTAATCTATGAATAACTGTCCTAAGATAAGCATCCCACTGTTTTAGTGTATATTTATCAGCCATCTTATAATGAGAAGGTGTTTCAATAATCACCTCATGAGCTCCAAAACCACTTTTTGATGTAAAAAACCCCTCTCTTTTAGAGCTTTTTCCCTCATCTATACACAAAGCATTATAGAGATTTGGTACAACACGACAAATCCAATCTCCATTCTCATCTTTGATAGAAAAAATCTCTTTTGGTGTTGCATCTTCTGCCCCTAACTCAAATGGACACTCTTCGAGCTTATAGTTATCTTTTGGTACATTAAACTGAGTTGGTCTATGAAGTCTGTTTGGTGAGATAATCACATCTGTATCTCTTAATTTACAATATCTTATAGTTGACATCTTTAACTCACCCAAACTTGACCACTTATTTTAATCTGCTCATTTAAACCAAATAAAAAACCGATACTAACACCTTGGTTTGTCAAATCAAATCCAGCCTCACTTTGAGAGAGTGTATCAAGAGGAGATATAAAAATATCGACTTTACAAGATAGTTTAAATATAACTCTCTTTTTTGTATAACCATCATATATCTCTAACTCATTAGCCTCTTTTATACAAAACTCCCCATCAAAACTACTAGAGTTAATCGTAATATCTTTAAGATTTGCAAAGTGTAGATTATGCTCTTGAAGATAGTATAAATCTTTACCTTTAACACCATTTAAAATGATATTAAAATTAATCTGCTCATCATCTATAAAAAATATCTTATCTAAAGTTGCCAGATGCTTTTTATCATCAATAAAAATACCACCCTCTCTTTGAAAATGGATATACCCATCACTACAATTTAAAATCTCAAAACTCTGATTTGCAAAATCACCATACTCTTTAAAAGTAGATTTACCAAAACTATCCAAGGAAATCTCACTATCACTAATGTGGTCAATAAAACTATTTTTAGTGTGCCAATCGTGTTTTAAAAACTCTTTATACTCAGCCAAATCACTATCATCTGCTCCATGAATTGTAGCAATTGCATCTTCACTTATCTCTTTAGTTTGCATCTTATTGGGTTTATAATTTATAATCTTTGAATGATAAGCTTCATAATATCGACTCATGGTATTTTGAAGATTAAAACTTTTATCTCTTATATCAAACTCTATGAGCTGTCCACCAACTTTTGAATCAAAAATTGTAATTAGATTTTTTGTGACACACTTTACCTCATCATACCCATCACAATTTATATCTTTTATCTCTGTTACTTTTTTTTCAAAATATCTTATATTTTCACAATCTATTATAAATTTATAAGCATTATCTCTAAGATTTGGCAAATATGTACCACCAAAAACTCCATGCCATAGGGCATCATTTGTCTGGGCTTTGTACAAAGAGTCTAAAAACTCTGGAGTGTTAACTCTATTTTGTGAGAGTTCAATATATCTTTTGTGAATTTTATTAGCCTCATAATACTTAACCAAAAAGTTTTTCCAAACACTCCCTTTTAAAAACTTCTCAATTGTATCAACATCAAATCTATCATCAAGCTCATTTTGAATATTTTGCAAAACATTGGCATCTTTACCATCTAGCGACCAGCCTCCCATCTCGATATAAGAGGTAATTGGCAAATATGCCAAAGAGATAGGCTTAACAGCTTCTAAATATTCACAATAGTGCATAGGTTTTATAGTTTTGTTTTGTAAAACTTTTTGAATAAACTCTTCAAGCCACTTTTTTTCATAAACCCACTCATAAGTATCAGGCCAGATGCCAAACTTCTCTCCATCATCAAAAATCACTCCTGCACTGAGATTATCATCTGCAATACTCTCTAAATATTCACAAACAACATCAGGCTTAGAAAACGGAATACTATAACGAAGCTCTTTATTTATAGGAAAAATTTTAAGCTTAACTCCCTCATCTTCTGTTATAAAGTAGCCATTTAACATCTCTTTTGAAAACCCACTACTTATAAAATGGTAATCATCAACTACAACATACTCAACTCCACATGCTACAACATCTTTTATAATCACACTATCCCAAACTCTCTCAGTTAACCATAACCCTTTTGGTCGTTGTCCAAAATTTTTTCTAATAAAACTATTTAATTTTTGAATTTGAGATACTCTATCAGCAGAGGAGATAGAGGCTAAAATAGGCTCATAATACCCACCTGTTAAAAACTCTATCTGTCCATTTTGACTCAAATCTTGCATAAGTTTAAATGTCTTTGGAGATTTATCTTTAATATACTCCAAAAGCCATCCACTATAATGTACAGAAAATTTAAAATCTCTATATTTTGAAGCCACTTCAAAAAATGGATGATACGACTTTTCAATAGCCTCATCCAAAACATGGTGAAAATTATCCACTGGCTGATGACAATGAAGTCCTAAAAGTAATGCTGTTTGTCTCATATCTCCATCCTAAATATACCAATTCTTTCTAATCTCTTTTAAACAATCAAACTCTATTTTTGAATAAAGGGGCAGAAGTTGCTTCAACTTACCCTCTTTAAAAAGTTTAAAACTAACTCCACCATCTTTTATCAATAATTTTTCCATCTTAATCTCCATAATCTCATCCGTTATATATGAGATGCCAAGTTTATGTGAATTTAACTCTTTTTTAATAGGCAAAACTACTTTTGTGCCTGATGAGAATTCTACCTCTATCTCACCATTTTCAAAAAACTCTTCAAAATCACCAATCAAAGCGATAAAACAGTGAGTTTTATCACATCCAAAATAGATCTTTGAGATGATAAAATCATGCATACTCATAGAAGAGAGTTCATGTTTTAAACTAGCAACACCACACCCAAGCCACTCATAAAAGTGTGTAATTTTACCATCTAGTTTGGCTGTAATTCTATTTTTTGATAATTTTATAAAACTATCTTTAGTTGTATTTACCTCTACAATGGCTTGACGGATATTTTCAGGAATTTTTTCACCCATTAGAGTATAAATATTCATAAGATGTCTACGAAAAAGAGCATCAAATGTAGTAGCTAACTCTGTATGATGATCATCTCCATACCACCAAAACCAATCTGAACTCTGAGCAATTAAAAACTCATTTTTAATCTTTTTAAGAGTTTTATCATCTAACTGCATCTGCTTTTTTTCAAAATCTGCTTTTGTCTCAAAAAGCATCTCCCAAGCACTATTTTTCTCTCTATGACCAATCCAGATATCAAAATTTCCATTTATCCAACTCCCAGGAAGAAGCTCATGTAGATTATTTGAGGCTATAGTATCATCCTCCGCCACTTTGCCAAAAAAATCTGTTTTAATCCATTCACACTTATCAAGCTCTTCATAAAGACTCTCAAAAAAACCCTTAGCATTGTTAGCATAATGCTCCCAAGCATTTTCACCATCTAAAATGATATTTACACTACAACTTTGTGAAGATTTATCGTAGATCTCTTTTAGCCTAGAGACAAGATCTAAAACTGCACTCTTTTCATCCCAACCACTATAACTAAAACCTATCAAATCACTAAGCTCTCTATCTCTAAAAAAGAGATTTATTGTTTTATCTTTAAAATGAAGAGTATTGTTTTTGTAAATATCCTCTTTTACAAAGTGTCCACTTTTATATAAAACTTCTTGATCACTACAAGCCCATTTTATATCTCTTTTTGATAAAACCTCTAAAAACTCATAACTAACAGATCCTTCAGCTGGCCAAAATCCTTGCGGTTTTTTTCCAAAAAGTTTTTCATAATACTCTATTGCACTATCTATTTGTAAAATTGCATCTTCTTTAAATGTGCCACTATATTTTGGAAGAGGTGTGTTTGGATTTGCTATATTTGCATTTTCTATATCAAAAAGAAGTGGAGATATAGGGTGATTAAAAGGTGTAGTTGATATCTCAATTTGACCTTTTTGTAGCAATTTTTTATAATATGGAATAACCTTTTTAATAAAAGCACTCAAAGCATTTAAAAGCTCTATCTTATCCTCTTGGCTAAAACCTCTACCTTTTTTAATAAGCCTCTTTACAACATCTTCACTCTCTCTTAGATAATTACCACACCAAGACAAGATAAAAAGAGTCTGTAAATCCAAAAGCTCACTATCTGTAAAATCTCTACCTTTTTTTAAAAAAAGCTCATAATATCTTGCAAATGGCTTTATCATGTTGTGTTCATTTGAGAAAAATAGATACTCTATTATATAACTTCTATTTTTTTTTGAAAGCTCATCAACTCTTAATCTTAGAGTTTTTAAAAATTTATCATTTACATTTATATCTTCATAAGCACTAAGTTGCACTAAAAGTGAAGGTACAAGATTAAAAGTTGCTTTTATATTTGGAAATTTTTCTAAATACCAAGGCATATCATAATAATCTTTTATAGCATGTAAAAAGACCCAAGGCATAACAATTTCACCACTTAAATCATCCCTATAATATGGTTGATGCATATGCCACAGAAAATTTAAAGATAACTTCTTTTCCATTTAATCAATCTTCCAATTCTCTATTTTCTCTAAATAACTCTGCAAAATCTCTTCACCCTCTTTAATATCTTTTGCCTGTATATAAAGGTTTAAGTTATCAGAGTATTGATCAGGTATCATCAATATCCAAGCATCTTTGTTTATCCAAATTTTTACACCATCAACAAGTGAAGCCTTTTTACCTTTTGCATCTTCTAAAAACTTTCGCATCATCTTGCCTTTGAGTGCTTGGTTACACTCAACTTTAAGCCTATTATAGTAAAAAGATGGAAGCTTATCTATAACTTGTGAGAGTTTTATATTTTGTGAGATTAGCATCTGCATAATCTTTAAAGTTGCAAAAGTAGAGTCTCTATGCATAGAGAAATCAGTAAATGCAAAATTACCCTCCAAAGATGCGATTAAATTATATTTACCAAGTTGTGAAGCTTTAAAATTTGTATATTTTCCCCTTGTAATCTCTAGATTTTCAAAATCTTTATCCATTATATTTGGAGCCCAAACAGGAAGAAAAACTTTTTGTTTACTCTTTGCTTCACTATTAAAAAGATATAAAACACACAAAAGTCCAAGTTGACGATCAAGTGCTTCACCCTCATCACACACAAGTGTAAATTTTTGACCACTTGGATAGATAACAAACCCAATGTCAAGCTTTAGATTTTTAACCATCAGTCTCATATCTTCTTTTGATTTTTTAATCATATTTTGTTGATTCAAAAGCTTCTGCTCATTTTGATAAGCATTAATAAGAATATTGTTAATACCAATATAGTTAATAATCTCTGGATAGACACGATTTAACATGCCATAAGTTAAATCCACCGCTATACGAAAATTTGACTGTTTTAGCAAACTCTTATCAACTGCTTGATATATCGCTTTTTTATACCACTCACCTGAATGGTTTGCTGTTTGGATTTTACCAATTTGTTGAAAATCAACCCGTCTAAAATTTTCTCTAAAAAAAGCTCTCTCAATAGTTTTAGATAAATTAGAATCAATATAAAGTGCTTCATCGTTAAAAAATAAAATTTTTGTATTT
The DNA here is from genome assembly GCA_027068765.1 of Campylobacterales bacterium. GTDB lineage: Bacteria > Campylobacterota > Campylobacteria > Campylobacterales > QNZT01 > SZUA-1433. Next base: position 44,381 of record JAMOMC010000164.1, on the reverse strand, counting down.
GAAGGGTCAATATCTTGCATAAAATGAACCCCTGCTTCTATATCCTCGCTTGTAGAGAGATCATATCTCATAACAGAGAGTGGACTACCTTTAACATCAATTATATCTATACCAGAAGACATCAATCCACTTATAAAAGCTCGTTTTAACATGAGTGAACTTCTATGATAATCTCTTGAAACCATCACTTTACAACCAATTGGAAGCTGTGAAGCCAAAGATTCAGCTAACTTTGTCGCCATATCACAAGAGAGTTCGATATTTGTCTTTCCAGTAACCCGTCCATCTTCAAAAATAGAGTTTTTATACTTACTTCCTAAAATCAAACTACTACTAACTATCGCTGCATCTTCAATCTTTTTATCAGGCCAGATAATAACATCTTTTTCAAAACTAACTAACTGACCAACATCACAACCCTCAGCCAAAATAAGCCCCGCTTTTGCTGTAACATTTTTCTCTATTTTATTATCATTGCAGATAACACAACTATCAAATATAGTATTTTTTCCTATATATACATCTCTCCATACAGCACAATTACTAAGCTTACATCTTTGCTCAATCGTGCAGTTATCACCAATAACACTATTTTTTAATTTTACATTTTTGCCAATTGTTATATTTTTGCCAAGTACAACATCTCCTATTATCTCAACACTTGGATCTAACTTTATCGGCTCTTGTGCATATAAAACTCCATCAGGATACTTAATAACTTCACCCTTTTTAATAAGAGCAACTTTTTTTGAAAAAACATCTTCATAAACCTCTCTATAACTCTCTGGATTACCAACATCTCTCCAATAACCTTTGGCATCATAACCCCAAAGTGTTATGTTACTCTCCATTAAAGCAGGAAAAAGATCTTTTCCAAAATCATAATTTTCATTTACTGGAATTTCATCTAAAATTTCAGGCTCAATTATGTAAATACCTGTATTTATCGTATCACTAAAAACTTCTCCCCAGCTTGGTTTTTCCAAAAACTTCTCAATTTTTCCCTCTTTATCTGTGATAACAACACCAAATTGGAGTGGATTTTCAACTTTTGTTAAAGTGATAGTTAATTTGGAGTTTTTAGCTTTATGAAAATCAAACATCTTTTCAAAATCAAAATCAGTTACAACATCTCCACTAATAATCACAAAATTTTCACCAGCTATAAGCTCTTGTGCCTTTTTAACAGCACCAGCAGTTCCATAATCATCCTCCGGTGTAATATACTCTATTTTTATACCAAACTCTTCACCATTTTTAAAATACTCTTTGATAATCTCTGGCTTATAATAAAGAAGAATTATAAACTCAGTAACTCCAATATCACGAAGTTTTAACATTGTGTGTTCCATCATAGGACGATTAAAAATTGGGAGCATAGGTTTTGGGAGAGAGTGAGTAAGTGGCTGAATTCTACTTCCAAATCCGCCAGCCATTACAACTGCTTTCATATAGTTCCTTTGTGAAAATTATAATAAAAATTATTTAATTTTAATATTAAGCATTTTATAATAATTACTCTTTGAAACTTCATATTTTTGATAAAAAAATTAAAATAATTATTTTTTGTAGTAAAAAAGTAAAAAAGACTTAAATATAAGTCTTTAATTAATCTCTATTTTTAACACAAGTTATGCCATAATTTTCCGTAACTGGCTGTGCTCCAAAAGAGATTGTGCCATCTTCAGCTAAATACATAACATAGTTAGCTTTTACATCACTCACATTGTTATAAGGTGTAGAAGAAAACATGACAGTTGTACCATTTCTTAAGAAATTTGAAACACTATTTTTCTCTATGATTGAGCGAAGCTCATTTATATTTGGTAATCTCCAACCACTCTCAGCTTTATAAGTATTACAATACTCAGCCGCTTCTAATCCACTCTTTTGCTCATCAATTGAACTCCATTGTAAAGCAGTTGATAAATCATGAGTATATCCTGTAGTTCTATCGGTTGAGACTATATGATTTTCATCTTCTAAGGGAGCATTTATACACATTGTTGTGTATTCTCGAACTCTTGCATAAGAATCTATTTGAGCTACAATGCCACTGTTTAAAGCCAAGATCATAGTTTTTTTATCTATCTCTTGTACCCATGTAAAGATTAATTCATTTTCTAAAAATGGCTCTTCTAGTAAGCTTGTACCGATACTTTTTGAGTAATTTAAGAGGTTTAATACTTCATTTGTTGTTGGAATTCTCCAGTTTTCATTTGGGTTTATTGATTTACATTTATAATTTGCATTTGCATAAGTTTTAACTTCAAGTGCTTTTTTATCACTTTTAACTGCCCAAATATTTCCAAATAAATCAACCACATCCCCATCCCCATTTACATTAAAACTTCTATCTTCTCCAAAACCTCCATCATCTGCTCCAGTTTTTAAGACTTTTATTGTATTTACACTCTCATTTGAGAGTGTAGTAAAATTCAGAGTTATTGGAGAGCTTTTCTCTCCATTTTCTAAAACTCCGATTATAGTAAGACTCTCTATCTCTCCAATATCTGCTGTTGTTCTAAAAGTCAACTCTCCATTTATATTTAAAAATGAACTAGTATCAAGATTTGGGTTTAAAAACTTAAATGTTACATTGTCTCTGTTTGAGCTAAGTTTTACATCTTTTTTCATATCACTTATAGCACTATAGTTTAAAGATGGGGCAGATATAACAAACTTCTCTTTTTCATCTGTATCACTAGTGCAAGATATAGATAAAAAAGCTATGGATGCAAGGAGTATAAAAGATAATTTTTTCATAGTAACAACTTTCAATCGTTTTATTTAATTTTACATTTTAATTGTTGATAATCTTATTAAAAGGTATAAATAACTAATATTTAAGTGTTTAGACAATATGTCGATAGTAGTTTAAAGTAAGGGATAATTAAAAAAGATGAATAAAAATAAAAAGATATTAATACTTGGTGCTTGCACAAATATAAAATTTCCTGAAAAAACAGGAGGAGTTATAGTTCTTTTTGAAAATTTGAAAAAAGAGTTAAATGATTTAAATATAGAGTATCTACTCATAGACACAAACAAGAGTAACTATCCAAATATGCTTGTAGCTATAAGTTCCATTATCTACAATATATTTAAAAAAGGAAAAGGGGCTTCACACATCTCTTTGCACGGAACTTCAAAAGATTACACTTTTTTAACAAAATTTGTCTACCTCTCTTGTAAAATAAATAAGATAAACTATAGCCTTAGAAAGTTTGCAGGAGATTTTGATACACATTATAAAAATGCCTCATCTTCTAAAAAAAGAGTAATTAAGTTTGTTTTAAAAAATTCTAAACATAACTTTTTTGAAACAAAAAATCTAACTGATTATTTTAGTAAATTTAATGAAAACACTCACTGGTTTCCAAATGTAAGAGAGTCACAAAGTAGAATTTTTAAAGAGAAAAAATTTAAGAAAAAATTTGTTTTTATAAGCCAACTTTTTAAAACAAAAGGTGTAACTGAAATACTTGAAGCTTCAAATAACCTACCTGATGATTATCAAATTGACTTATATGGACCTATAAAAGATGAGGTATATACGGATGAGTTTTTTAAAAAATACAAAGCTAACTATATGGGAGCTTTAAAATCTGATGAAGTATTAGAAACATTAAAAAAATATGATGTATTACTGCTTCCAACATACTACAAAGGAGAGGGTTATCCTGGAATTATCATAGAGGCTTTTTCTACAGGTATTCCTGTTATCACTACCTCTTGGAGGAGTATTCCTGAGATAGTTACAGATAAAACAGGTGTTATAATTGAGCCTAAAAGCTCTAAAGCATTAACAGAAGCAATACTCTCATTTAATGATAAAAACTATAAAGAGTTCTCTAAAAACTCTTTTGAATCATTTGAAACATTTGATAGCAAAATTCAAACTAAAAAGTTTTTAGAGACTATCGAAGTTTTATAAGAATAAAAGAGTAGACACTCTTTTATTCTTATATTTTAATCCATATCTTTTACACAAGAGATTCTGCTAGGATCTCCTCCTTCACCTGCACCACCTGCACCAATTGCAACTGTTCCATCTTCTCTAAGAACTAATCTCCAAGTGTTGTTTGCTAATTTTGTACCATTTTCATCAACATAAGGAGTAGAAGATATAAGTTGTCTATTTCCTTTTGTGATAAAATCTGAAACTGTACCATTCTCTACAACTGAACGAAATTCATTGATACTTGGTAATCTAAATCCAGTATGTGGATCATCATGGGAGCTTGCTAAGTCTGAGCAGTATGTTGCACCTTCTGTTGCTATCATTGGATCACTTGAAGCTGGTGACCACTCTAATTTAGTATTTTCATCATATGTATATCCAAGAAGATCACTATGAATTAAATGTTTTCTATCAGCCTCATCACCAAGAACACATCGAACTGATAAGACACTATTATTGCTATAAAAAATCATACCATTATTTTCACCAACATAGATATTTTTACCAAACTCAGGTGTCGCCCAAGTATTAACTAATGAAACTTCAAATAAATCATTAACCATAGGAGCCCGTCCTGGCTTTGAATAATCAATAAGATTCATTAACTCATCTTTATTTGGAACTCTCCACTCTCCTGTTAACTCCTCTTCACAATAATCATTAGCAGCATCATATGTAAGTTGAGCTAATTTCGCTTTCTCTCCTGCACTATCTGCCCACTGCAGACCTGATGGATCTTGTACATTATAATTTATTGAAGAATTTCTTGTAAATACTCTATCTATATTCCCAGTACCAGCATCTTCATCTGCACCAGTTTTATAAGGTTTTACAACAGTTACAGCACTAGGCAACATAGTATTAAAAGTGATAACAAAATTATCACTCACAGCATCTCCTTCAAGTATACGAGTTGCTTTTACTGTTATTTTTGCTGAACCTTCTGATGGAGCTGTATACTTTATAACACCTGTACTTTCATCAATTAAAGTTGAAGGTGCTTCACTCTTATCAACAATTTCAAATTTAAATTTTGAACCTTCAGTATTGATAATATTTTCTCCAACCGTCAATGTAATAGCTTTTCTTTCTCCTGCAACTACATTGTATGTATTTGGTGATACAAATTCAGGCTTTGTTCCAGTTGTTACCCCAGCAGTAGGTGTCTCATTGTCATCTCCACCACCACATGCACTAAACAACAAAGTTGCTGCAACCAAAGAGCTTAAAACTACACTTTTTCTAAAATTCATAATATCTATCCTTTTTTTTTAATATTTATTTTTAACTTCAGGTAAAAATTATTTTACATCTTACAAGCTTACAATTTTCTTAAAATGCTAAACAATATTTCATTTTAATATATCTATTCTTAAACTACACAATCAAGAAATTGATATAAGAACATCCTCTATCATTTTACTTATATCACCATCAAGTATCGCATCTACTTGTGAATAAGCAATATTTGATCTATTGTCTTTTACTTGCTGATAAGGGGCTAGAACATATGATCGTATCTGATGACCCCACCCTATCTCACTTTTTTGGACTCCTGCCTCTTTAGCTTTTTTCTTCTCAAGCTCTAACTCATAAAGTCTTGATTTTAGCATCTTTATAGCAGCTGCTTTATTTTTATGTTGACTTCTATCATTTTGACACTGTACAACTACCCCTGTCTCTATATGTGTCAACCTTATAGCTGAGTCAGTCTTATTTACATGTTGTCCCCCTGCTCCACTTGCTCTATAGGTATCTACTCTATAATCTTTCTCTTCTAAAACTATATCTATATCATCATCAATTTCAGGAGAGACTAAGACTGAACTAAAAGAGGTATGTCTTTTTGCATTTGAATCAAACGGAGAGATGCGAACAAGTCTATGTATGCCATTTTCTGCTTTCATGTATCCATAAGCATTGTCACCTTTTATGATAAATGTCACATCTTTTATACCAGCTTCATCCCCTGCTTGATAATCCATAACCTCTATCTTGTACCCTTTTCTCTCTGCCCATCTAAGATACATACGATAGAGCATATTTGCCCAATCCCCACTCTCAGTACCACCAGCTCCAGGGTGGATAGAGACAATCGCATTTTTTATATCGTTTTCATCACTTAACATCATATTTACTTCAAGTTGCGAAACTAACTCACTTAGAGAGTTTGCATCTTCAAAAAGCTCCTCTATCGTCTCATCATCACTCTCATCTTTTGCCATATCAAAAAGCTCTTTTGCATCATTTAGAGCATCTTTTGCACTGTTGTATTTTTTTAATATTGATAAAGCTCTATTTTTCTCTTGTTGAATTACTCCAGCTTTTTTAGGATCACTCCAAAAATCTGCATCTTGCTCTATCTTGGTTATCTCTTGGAGTCTTGTTGTTAATTTACTAGGGTTTATAATCTGTTTTATATTTTCTATCTTTGTATTTAGCTTTGTTAAAAGTTCACTATATTCGTAACTATCCAAAATTTCTCCTACATCTGCTATAATATTTCTATATTACATTAAAGAGACTTAACATGAGAAAATTTTCAGATCCATTAGATTTAGCATCTTATAGAAAAAGTTTAAAAAATAGTGTTGGTTTTGTACCAACTATGGGAGCTTTGCATGAGGGTCATATCTCACTCATAAAAGAGTCTATAAAAAACAGTGATAACACTATCGTATCGATATTTGTAAATCCTACACAGTTTTTACAAGGAGAGGATTTAGATGCATATCCTAAAAAGATTGAAGCTGATTTAAAGATATGTGAATTAGCAGGAGTAGATGCAGTTTTTTTGCCAAACATTGATGATATGTATGAGAGAGATGAATTAAAAATAACAGCTCCAAATATAAAAGGTTTTACCCTTGAAGGATTTAATCGACCAGGGCATTTTGATGGAGTTTTGCAAATAGTTTTAAAACTTTTTGGTATAACAAAACCAACAAAAGCCTATTTTGGTAAAAAAGATGCTCAACAACTATTTCTCATACAAAATATGGTAAAACATCTCTTTTTAGATATAGAGATAATTTCTTGCGAAATAATCAGGCAGAGTGATGGTTTAGCACTTAGTAGTAGAAATATCTACTTAAGTGAAGATGAGAGAGTAAAAGCACTTTTATTATCAACCGCTTTAAAGCTTGCCACAAAAATGGTTATAAGCCAAGAGTTAGACTCAAAAAAGATAAAAAACAAGATGCAAGAGGTACTAAAAGATACAGATATAGAGTATATCGAGATAGTTGATAGAGAGTTTAATCTACTACAAAAAGTAGAGATAAAAAATACAATAATCTTAGTTGCCACATTTGTAGGCGAAACAAGATTAATAGACAATATATGGATATAAAAATGAGTAAAAAACTACACTTAGTCTCTTTAGGCTGTACAAAAAACCTAATAGATAGCGAAGTTATGCTTGGAAGATTACAAGAGTATGAGATAATAGACGAAGCCAAAAATGCTGATGTTATCATAGTAAATACCTGCGGTTTTATTGACGCTGCCAAAACAGAGAGCATAGAGACTATCTTAAACCTTCACAGCCAGAGAAAAGATGACTCACTTTTAGTGATGAGTGGCTGCCTTAGTGAGAGATACAAAGAGGAACTTCAAAAAGAGCTTAAAGAGGTTGATATATTTACAGGTGTTGGGGATTATGATAGGATTGATGAACTTATAAATCTAAAACAAAACCGCTTCTCACCAAAATCTTATCTTATAAAAGATGAACAAAGAGTTATAACAGGATCTATCTACCATGCTTATATAAAGCTAAGTGAAGGATGCAACCAACAGTGCAGTTTTTGTGCTATTCCAGAGTTTAAAGGAAAACTTCAATCAAGAGAGCTTGACGAAGTTGTTGATGAAGTTACAAAATTAGCAAAAAGAGGATTTTATGACTTTAGTTTTATCTCACAAGATAGTAGCTCATATTTGAGAGATTTTGATATAAAAGATGGACTTAGCTTGCTAATTGAAAAGATTGAAAATATCCAAGGGGTAAAAAGTGCTAGAATCTTATATCTCTATCCTTCAACTCTCAGTGAAAATGTTTTAAAAAAGATTATAAATTCAAAAGTTTTCCACAACTATTTTGATATGCCCATACAGCATATAAGTGACAATTTACTAACCATTATGAGACGAGGAAGCGGATCTGATGTTATAAAAAAACAGCTCTTTTTAATGAGAGAAGCTAAAGACTCTTTTGTAAGAACTTCTATCATTGTAGGACACCCTGGTGAGAGTGATGAGGATTTTTTGATACTAACTGAGTTTTTAAAAACATACCATTTTGATAGAGTTACTATCTTTGCATACTCTGATGAAGAGGGAACAAAAGCTAAAAAGATGCAAGAGAAAATCCCTCTTGAAATAGTTGAAAAAAGAATAGAAATCTTAAACTCTATCATAGAAGAACAGATGCAAAAATCTCTACAACTTGAAGTAGGAAAAGAGATAGAGATTATAACAAGAGGTGAGAGTAGTGAACATGAGTATTTTATAGCTGCAAAAAAGAGCTGTTGGGCAGAAGATATTGATGGTGAGATACTCATAAATGAGACCATTTTAGATGAAAAAATAAAACACTCTAAAAGATACATAGCTCTCATACAAGAGTGTGCAGGAGATAAACTTGTTGGAAAAATCATTAGAGCATCTTAGAGATAAAAACAATCTACTTGCATTCTCAGCTGGAGTAGACTCTAGTGCACTTTTTTTTCTTCTTTTAAAAAACGAGATTGATTTTGATATCGCTATCGTTGATTATGGTAAAAGAGCTAATTCAAGTGATGAAGTGGCTTATGCAAAAGAGTTAGCAAAAACTCACAATAAAAAGTGTTTTTCAAAAACTATACATCTTGAAGATAAAAATTTTGAACACTCTGCAAGAGAGGTAAGATACTCTTTTTTTGAAGAGATTATAAGAGATGAAAATTATGAAAACTTACTAACAGCCCATCAACTAAACGACCGCTTAGAGTGGTTTTTAATGCAATTTACTAAAGGTGCTGGAGTGGTTGAACTACTTGGATTTGAGTTTTTTGAAAAAAGAGATAATTACAATCTTATAAGACCACTTATTGATACTCCTAAACAAAAACTGCTTGATTTTCTAAAAAATAACTCTATCAGATATTTTGAAGATGAGAGCAATAGTGATTTAAAATATAGAAGAAATAGATTTAGATTAGAGTTTTCTAACTCCCTTTTAAAAGATTATGAAAAAGGGATAATAAAGAGTTTTGAGTATCTAAAAGAGGATAAAAATCAACTTTTTCAACTTCATATCATTAAGCAAATAGATGAATTATATATCTTGAAAAATAGTAACAGCGATATAGAAAATCTAAGAGCAATTGATAAAATTGTAAAAAAACTAGGTTATATCATAAGTTCAAAACAGAGATCTGAAATACTACGACAAAAAGAGATAGTCATAGCTAGCAAAATCGCTGTTTGCATAAGTGATAAGGAGATATTTATATCTCCTTATCTAAAACTCATTATGTCAAAAGAGTTTAAAGAGAAGGCAAGAGTTTTAAAAATACCACCAAAAATAAGAGGCTATATTTGGCATAAAAATATTTTAAATCAAATCTAAAAAACTAATTTTTTATAAATCAAACTCACCATTTTTAATATCATCTTTTATCTCATCTAGACCATCTTGTAATATACCTATTAAAATCTCAGCAGCTTTTTGACTATCAGGTTCTGGCACATCCCAATCAGTAATCCTCATGTTTGCCTCAAATAAAAACTTAAACTCTTTTTTAATTTCACTCTCTCTACTTCGCAACTCTTTCTCTATAATATCCATATCTACAACCTTTTGCTCTTTTTCGTTTAACCAAGCTGTAGCACTATCAATATCCTCAAAATATTTCATCTTGGCACTCATAAACCAATTTGCGATTTTTATACTATAAGACTCCCACTCTTTATTTCCTACAAAAGCCAATTTGATAAACTCTTTATTGTGTTTAAGACCAAATTTCAAATCATCCCAAGCTGCTCTAATATCCCAACCTTTAAACTCTCTTGCATCTACTAACACTCTTATTTTTGGATCTTTTACTCCTACCAATGCATTTTCAATCATAGGAATCATTCTTTCATAATCTTGATGAGTCAAAGTTCCATTTGCTACTATTTTCAAAAAAAAATCTTCACCCACATGACTTATACCAATACTTACACTGTGTTCACTCTTCATAATTTACTCCTCGTATTACTAAAGATACTTACTGTGTAATTGTACTACAAATGTTTTTTTTCAAATGTTACTTTAGTAGCATTAACTATCTTACTTTTAATCCTTGGAGTAAAAGATAATCTTATCCCTTTTTAAGCTTGACCTAAATTTTTACTTCCTTCAATTGATTGAAGTGCAAGGTATTGATTTCCAAACTTCTCTAATTTTTCCATCTCACTATCAAATAGACTATAGTGCCTCTCTTCATCAACTACTAAATTTTCAAACAAAGTTTTTGAAACACTATCAGCATTTGCCGAGCATTCATTTGCAAATAGATTATAATCCCTAACAGCCTCATCTTCACTATCGATTGCAAACTTCAACATACCCTTAACATCTGTAATGCTTTGTACTTTAGAAGAAGGTTCCATTATAATATCACCTTTTAAAAACAGTATCCTATCAGCTAAGTTTTCGACATGAACCATCTCTTCAATTGCAATTTTTTTAAAAAGTGCTGAAAGCATACTTAAATCTTGGTCATCACAATGAAAGTGAAAAAACATATATTGATTTAGTGCGGTCAACTCCTCTGCCATTGACTTGTTTAGCAACTCTATACTTTTTTTTCTCATTTTTTTAATCCTTATTTATTTTATAAGACTACCATAACTACCTCATAAGCATAAATACAATTGCCGAAATCGCAACAATAATTGCAAATACTTTGAGAATTCGTTCAAATGTCATAAATTTACTCCCTCTTCACAGATTATAAGTCCTTCTAAAAAAAGTTGCAGTATTGAATTGGGGCAAGCTCTATAATTTTTATGACCCTCTTTTCTAAATAAAGAGCTAAGCTCACCTTTACTTATATCTATATCAACTGAATCAAAAATCGCATACAAATCAACCTCTTTAAGCTCATATGCAATTCGGAGCTTTTTTAAAATAAGATTGTTGTTTAATCTTACATCTTCATCTATGCTTTTTTTATTACTCTCTCCTCTTTTATAGATTATCAAGCCATCTAAAAAACTTCCTAATGCCTCATATCCACAATCCAAAAACTCTTTATCATCTTTTGGTTTTAAATAACCACTCAATGTTTTAGGATTTAGAGTAAATCCTCCAAGTTTAAAAATCTCTACCATTTTCTCTTCACTCGCACCAACAAGGGTAAAACAAGCTTTTAAAATTTCATTTGTACTCATATCTACTCAATATTTGTGTAAACAGCTAACACATCTTCATCATCTTCAATTTTATCTATCAACTTATCAACGTCTTGCATCTGCTCTTCACTAAGGGTTACCGTAGAGTTTGGAATCCTTTGAAGAGACGACTTTACAACATCTATCCCTCTATCTGACAAAGAGTGACTAAGCTCTCCAAAACTAGCAAAATCTCCATAAATAACTATTTTTTCATCATCTATTTTTAACTCTTCAAGTCCTGCATCTATAAGTTCTAACTCTAGCTCTTCAACATCTATATCATCACTTTTAATTAACTCAAAAACAGCTTTTCTACCAAACATAAACTCTAATGAGCCATTATCTAATGGTTGCCCACCATTTTTATTAAAATAATTTCTTATATTTGCAACTGTTCTTGTGTTGTTGTCTGTAGCTGTATCTATAAAGATTAGTGAACCATGCGGTCCTTTACCTTCATAGCTTATCTCAGTAATTAAACTACTATCTTTTCCACTTGCTCTTTTGATAGCAGCTTCTATGTTGTCTTTTGGCATGTTTTCTGATTTGGCATTTTGGATGGCTGAGCGAAGTTTTGGATTCATATCAGGATCTATACCATCTTTTGCAGCTACTGTGATGGCTTTTGAGAGTCGGGGAAAAACTTTTGACATCTTATCCCATCTCTTCTCTTTTGCCGCTTTTCTATACTCAAACGCTCTTCCCATAAAATCTACCCTAATGTAATTTTTTGGCAATTATAGCAAAATGGGATTTAAGAGTTGTTAGAGTTAACAACTCTTTTTAGTTTATTTAGTCACAATTTCTAAGTGTTGCAGACTGAAGTTTCTCATCTCCAACAGGAAGTAAAACAGCCTCTTGAAATTTACTATAATCACAAGTTTCACAAACTTCTGGAACTTTTTTCTTGTAAATCCTTTTTTTATAAACTTTTTTAGGACAACAATCTGTTAATTTTTCTGTTGTACCATCTTCATTTACTATCACCCAAGCTTGCATAGAACTTGCAAAAATTGCTCCTGCTATAAACATAGCTACTATTTTCCCAACCATATCTTCTCCTTTTAAATTATATGTTCATTAATTATATCGTCATAAACTTAAAATATTTTAGCATTAATTTAAATAATTAAATTAATTAAAATAAAAAACCAACATATCACATGTAAAACAAGTGCAAACAACACTCCAGCTGCGGCAACATCTTTTGCACTTTTTGCCAAAGGGTGTATCTCTTTTGTGACTAAATCAACAACATTTTCAATAGCAGAGTTTAAAAGCTCTACTATAAATACAAGAAAAAGAGTGATTAAAAGGATAAGTTTATAACTCAAGTCAACTTGAATAAAGATAATTCCAACAAGAGAGAAAAATCCAAAAAACAACTCTAACTTAAATGAAGTCTCCATTTTTATAGCATATACTAAACCCTCAAACGAATACATTGCATTTTTAAAAAGTGAATATCTTGGTTTATTGTTCATATAAAATTAATCCTTTCATTGTCTTTTATGATGTATAATCATATCGAAATAAAATCTATAGGAAAAATTAATCTTTTTTGATTAAGACTATTTTTATCTTATTTAGGTATCATTTCGCTGTAAAACAAAAATTAAAACAAAAAAGGAATTATAAATATGGCAACTGTAACACTTAAAGGTAATGCTTGTAACTTAACTGGAAATGAAATCAATGTTGGTGATAATGCACCTCAAACAACTGTAGTAAACTCTGAGGGTCTTGCTGATGTAGTAGTAGGTGGAACTTCTGATAGCGTTCAACTTCTTGTAGTAGTACCTTCACTTGATACTCCTGTATGTGCAGCTGAGACTAGAGCATTTAACGAAAAAGCTTCTTCAATTGATGGAGTTACTACAACTGTTATCTCTATGGATTTACCTTTTGCTGCTGGAAGATTTTGTACAGCTGAGGGGATTGACAACTTAACTGTTGCATCTGACTTTAGAAACAAAGATTTTGCTAACAACTATGGTGTTTTAATCGCTGATGGACCTTTAGCTGGTGTAACTGCAAGAGCTATTTTTGTTGTTGGAAAAGATGGAAAAGTTGCTTATAAACAACTAGTTCCTGAAATCACTGCTGAGCCTGAGTACGAAGAAGCAATAGCTGCTGCAAAAGCTGCTGTATAAGCATTTTAAATTAAAAAGGGAGTTACTCCCTTTTTAAACACTACACCAAAATTTATTCTATTTTTTACATCTTAAATCGACTTAACTATAATTAAATAGGATATATTTATTACGATTTTGTTACAATATTGTGTAGGGTAGTTCTAAAAACCATTATAATATTATATAAGCAAACTTAAGGTTTTTAGAGATACCCTTTTATTAATTTAAGAAGGATTTTTACTACATGGAACATTTTATTTGGGATGTGGATCCTATCCTCATCTCTTTTGGAAGTTTAGAAGTTCGTTGGTATGGATTTTTATTTGCACTCAATTTTCTTGTTGGCTTAAAAATCATGGAGTGGATTTATAAACGAGAAAAAAAAGATCCAAAAGATTTAGATACCTTAATGATTTATATGATAATCGGTACGGCTGTTGGAGCAAGGCTTGTTCATACTCTATTTTATGAGCCTGCTTACTATCTTGAACACCCTCTTGAAATATTGATGATATGGAAAGCTGGACTTGCTAGCCATGGGGCTTTAGCTGGTATTTTAATAGCTATTTATCTCTATGCAAAAAGATACAATGAGTCTTATATATGGCTCTTATCAAGAATTACAATTCCTGGAGCCTTAGCCGCTGGGTCTGTTAGAATTGCAAATCTTTTTAACTCTGAAATACTTGGAAAACCTAGTGATGTACCTTGGGCTATTATCTTTAAAAAAGTAGATATGATTCCTAGACACCCTGTTCAAATTTATGAAGCTTTGGCATATTTTTCTATATTTGTCATGCTTGTTACAGTTTATAGAAAAGTAGATAGAGATTTTGCAACAAAGCTTCTTCCTGGACTTTTTCTAATCACACTCTTTTGTGCAAGATTTATGCTGGAATTTACAAAGACTAGACAAGCGATGTATAGCTTAGATATACCTTTTAGTACAGGACAACTTTTAAGCATCCCTTTTATCATCGTTGGAATCATATTTGTCATTTTGGCATTTAAATCAAAAACTAACTTAAAAAAACTATAAAGAAAGAGATATATTATGAATGGGCAATATACATTAGGAATTGACATAGGTTCTACAACAGTAAAGTATGTAGTATGTGATGAAAATTTTAATATTATGGCAAAAGAGTACACAGCACACGATACTAGACAAGCTGCTACTATTTTAAAACTTTTAGAAAAACTATCTTCTTCAAACAAAGAAGTTTATGAAAATATACAAAGAACTTATATCACAGGCTCAGGAGCCTCTCTTATAGCACCTTCTTTGGGAGCTCGTTTTGTGCAAGAGGTAAATGCTGTTGTTTTGGCAGTTGAACATAACCACCCTGATGTAAATTCAGTTGTAGAGTTAGGTGGTCAAGATGCAAAAATAATCCACTTTAAAGAGGCAAAAAATGGCTCAAAATCAGTCTTGACTTCTATGAATGACAAGTGTGCATCTGGAACTGGTGCAACGATAGAAAAATGCACAATGAAAGTTGGTATGAGCAGTGAAGAGACACAAAAACTTACATTTGATTCAAATAAACTTCATCATGTTGCTGCTAAGTGTGGTGTATTTGCTGAGACTGATATTGTAAATCTTGTAAAAACTTCTGTTCCAAGTGATGAGATTATGAACTCACTAGCAGATGCAATTGTTATGCAAAATCTTACTGTATTAACTAGAGGAAATACTCTTATGCCAAAAGTGTTACTTCTAGGAGGTCCAAATACCTATCTACCTTTTTTACAACAATGTTGGAGAATGAGAATAACTCAACTTTGGGATGAAAGAGGCATAGAGTATGACAAAGATAAAATTGAGGAACTTATAATCGTTCCTGATAACTCTCAATATTATGCAGCTTTAGGGGCTGTTATATTTGGTGAGGGGGAAAGTAAAAAAGATAAGACATTTTTAGGACTTATTCAATTAAAAACATTGGTTGATAGTGGAAGAGTAGCACAAAGCAGCCGAAATGACCCTGGATTAGTAAGTAGCCAAGAAGAGCTTTCAAACTTCAAACAAGCTTATACAATTCCATCTTTTACACCTTCTAAACTAAATAAAAAAACCATATGTTATCTAGGAATTGATGGAGGAAGTACAAGTTCAAAAGCTGTTTTAATTGGAGATGATGGAGAACTTCTTTTAAAACTATACCAACTCTCTAAAGGTAATCCTATACAAGATACCATAGATTTATTAACACAGATAAAAGAGATAGACCCTCAAGATTTTTATGATATAAAAGGCTTAGGAGTTACAGGGTATGCGGCAGATGTTTTAGAGGGAGCTTTAAGAGCAGATGCAAATGTTATAGAGACAATCGCTCATATGCAAAGTGCTCAAAGTGCTTTTGGTGATAGTATAGATGTTATTTGTGATATTGGCGGTCAAGATATAAAAGTTCTCTTTTTAGAAAACGGCATGATGAAAAACTTTAGACTATCAAATCAATGCTCAGCTGGAAATGGAACACTTTTACAAAGCATGGCAAAACAGTTTGGAGTAGAAGTTGAAGAGTATGCTAATGTAGCTTTTAAAGCTACACAAGCACCTAGGTTTAACTATGGTTGTGCTGTATTTTTAGACACAGACCGTGTTAATTTTCAAAAAGAGGGATACACAAAAGAGGAGCTTTTTGCAGGAATAGCTAAAGTTTTACCAAAAAATGTATGGCAGTATGTAGTCCAAGCCTCAAATTTAGCAGCACTTGGAAAGCATTTTGTCTTACAAGGGGGAACTCAGTACAACTTAGCTGCACTTAAAGCACAAGTCGATTATATAAAAGAGGCTGTACCAAATGCAAGAGTAGATGTGCATCCTCACCCTGGAGAAGCTGGTGCATTTGGAGCTGCATTGGAGGCAAGAGAAGTTGTTGCAAGGAGAGGTTATGCTACATTTATAGGGCTTGAAGGGGCATTGCAGTTAACTTATACTTCAAAGACTGATGAATCTACTCGCTGCCACTTTTGTGAAATTCTTTGCTCTCGAACCTTCATAGATACAAAAACACCTACAACTAACTCCGTTAGATACATAGCAGGTTTTGCTTGTGAAAAAGGGACAGTAGAATCAGCCGATGAGTTAAAAAGTTTAAAATCTTCAAGAAAAGCTTTGCAAGTTAAAACACCAAATCTTGTACACACAGAATCAACAACACTTTTTAACAGTAGCTTCACACAGGATGCAAAACCAACAAATGAACTTATAAAAGAGCAAAAAGTAAAACTAACTCTTGGTGGCTGGGGACCTACTATCAGACAAAATATCAGTAGAGATTTTATAGAGAGTTTGGATGAAAATAAAGAATTTAGAAAAACCCTAAATATCGGTATTCCAAAGGTATTAAATATATATAGTGTTGCCCCTTTTTTAAGAGTATATTTAGAAACCCTTGATATAAAAAGTGAAAATATTCACTTTTCAGGCTTTTCAAATGAGGATATGTATTTAGAGGGTGCAAAATATGGTTCTGTTGATACTTGTTACCCTGCAAAGGTTGCACAAGCCCATGTTTACAGCCTACTATTTAATAAAAAGTTTACTAGAAAATCACTAAATTACATCTGGTTTCCAAGCATAACAGAACTCCCTGGATATGTAAAATATACTCTTGCTCAAACCTCTTGTCCGATTGTAAGCGGAACACCAAGAGTTGTATATAGCTCTTTTACAAAAGAGAAGAATCTGTTTTCAAAAGTAGGACTTTCATATGTAGATGACTCTCTAAACTTTGATAATGAAAAACTTCTTGAAAAACAGCTCTTTGATACTTGGGGTGATTTGCTAAAAATTAGTCGTGATGAGAATAAATGGGCAGTAAAACAAGCAAACAAAGCCCTTATACAAAATGACCAAGAGATGATGATAAAAGGTAAAGAGGTATTAAAAGAAGTAGAGAAAAATGATGAGATAATTCTACTTCTTTTAGGAAGGTCTTACCATAGTGATCCAGGAATCAATCATGAAGTGTTAGATTTATTTCAAACTCTTGGTTTTAAAACTCTCTCTATGAGAGCAATTCCTAAAGATAGAGAGTATCTAGAAGAGTATTTTCAAAAAGATTTAGAAGATGGCTATATTGAGGATTATTTTGATATACGAGATGTTTGGCCTGAAAATTTCTCTACAAACTCTTCACAAAAAGTATGGGCAGCAAAGTTTGCATCTCGTCATCCAAATGTTGCAGTTGTTGATTTATCTAGTTTTAAGTGTGGTCACGATGCACCAACTTATGCAATCATAGATAAAATTTTAGCATCAAGCAAAACTCCACATCTCACACTTCACGACATAGATGCAAACAAACCAGGAGGCTCTATAAAAATTAGGGTTAAAACTTTTGCTTATACGCTAGAGCAGTATCAAAGAACACTTTTAAAAGATAAAGAGTTAAATCTTCTCAAAAATATATCAAAAACGGAGGTAAGTGTATGAGTAGTGCAGCATGTACAAATATAAGACCACATATAAAAAGTGATGATTTAGATTTTTTACATCAAAAGCCATCACAGTGGAGAGATACAATAAACAAACAATATGTACAAAGTGAAAAAAGTAAAACTACAATTCTTTTTGGTGGTATGTCCTTGCTTCAAGACCAGTTAGTACAAAGTGCTTTACAATCTCTTGGAGAGAACTATATAGCTCTTTCAAATCCTGATTTTATATCATTTCAAAAAGGAAAAGCTTATGGAAATAGAGGTCAGTGTAATCCTACATATTTTACAGTTGGAAACCTAGTAAAGCATCTTGAGCATCTTCGTGATGTTGAAGGTTTAAGCACTGAAAAAATTATAAACGAATATGCCTATATGACTTCAGGAGGCTGTGGCCCTTGTCGTTTTGGAATGTATATAACAGAGTATAGAAAAGCTCTAAGAGATTCAGGATTTGAGGGTTTTAGAGTTCTAAACTTCAACCACGATGATGGAATTTTCCAAGAAGATGAAAAAGACAATACTATAAAATTAAGCCCAAAATTTTTTATAACACTTGTAAAAGCTATACTTATTGGTGATATTATAAATATTCTAACTTATAAAATTCGCCCTTATGAGATAAATAAAGGAGATACTGACAAAGCCGTACAAAGATGCAAAGATATTATCTCAAATGCATTTATGGAAAAGAAAAACTTAATTTTGGCTATGAGAAGATGTAAAAAGGTATTAAAAGAGGTTAAACTAGATAGATTGCAACCAAAAGCCAAGGTGATGGTTATGGGAGAATTTTGGGCAGCTATGACTGAGGGAGATGGAAACTATAACTTACATAGATTTTTGGAAGAAGAAGGAGCTGAATGTATCCCTCAACCAATTTTAAGCCGTCTAATGCTAAGCATCTGGGAGGCTAAATATGCTCTCTCAAGAGTGGAGACTTTAAATGTCGAAGATGCAAAAATAATTGATTTTACTATTGCCAAGAAAAAAACCATGATACTATCTGCTAAAATTGCTGTAAAATTATATTTTAAAATATACTCAAAAGCGATAGGGTTAAACAATTATGAGATACCAGATATGGAAAAATTAGCGAAATTATCAAAAGATTATTATCCTATTGATTCAAATGGTGGAGAGGGGCATTTGGAAGTTGCACACTTGATAGAGAGTATAAAAGAAAATAAATCACATCTAGTAATAAGCATAAAACCTTTTGGATGCATGCCATCTTCTGGAGTATCCGATGGTATTCAATCACTTGTAACTAGTCGCTTTGCAGGCTCTAACTTCTTACCAATAGAAACTTCAGGAGAGGGAGCTGTTAACTTTTATTCAAGAGTACAAATGGCACTTTTTAAAGCTAAACAAGCCTCTAAAGAGGAGTTTGAAAAATTAAATATTCCTGAAAATATACCCGATAAAATCCACGATTTTACCTATCAGCCAAAAGGAAAACAAGCAGGCTCTGCTGCTGTTTTGTTAGAGTCGTTAAATTGACTCTAATGTTTGAGTAAAAAAAACTGTTTTATATCTATCATGGTAACAAATTTTTTTGCTCAAACAAAATTGCCATTGGGGATACAGATTTTTTTCTCCGTTTTATTGTCTTTTTAATATATTGGCTATTACTTAATTAGTTCTTTATACTTAGCTAATATCTTTTCATGTTCAAAATAAGGAGAACGTGGATTAGCATGTAACCTTATCATCAATATAGCTATTCTCTTACATGTAAATTCTAATTGATATGTATCTTTATCAATTGTATTAAATAAACTATATTTAATATATGAATAAATAGTGCTAATAAAAACTTTTAATCTACTTAAAAAACTATCAAGCTTTTCAAATTCTTCAGTTATGTTTTTATACCATTTTTCAACTTCGTTAGGAGAATTCTTTTTAATAGTTTCAATATATGAATTTTTATAATAGTTAAGATAGTATCTTAAGGTTTTAATATATATTTCATATGCTTTTAATTTGTCTTTTGTATTTGGTTTTGTTTCAATCGCTTTTATTAATATATCATTAATTAGACTATTCCATTTTTTTTCAAATTTTTCAATATATATCTTGCTTGATGGCGGAGGATTAGACTGTAAAATAGTTTTAAATTTTTTTTGTTTTATATTTGTATTTTTATAGTACTCAACATATGTATGAATAGCCATATTGTAACTATCAAAATCTTTAGAGTTTTTTGTTATATCATTAAGGTCTTTTAAATTTTTTTCAAAAATGTTTTGGTCTTTTGTTAGATTTACATAGAGTGAAGATATTTTAAAAAGTCTATGAATCGCTACTATCATTTGCAATTTATCAAACTCATAAAATAATGTTATTTTAGTTGAAGTTAAATAGTTTGGTAAAAGTTTTTCAAAATCATTTTTTATTTTTAATTGAGTGCTATTCGTTTCAAATTTTTCTAAAGTTAAAACTTCTCTTTCATTCTCGTAAAAATCACTAGACACTGTTTGATTTAAATCAATAAAAAAATTATAGTTTGATGCAACTAGAGTTTGTACTATAAAAATAAAAACATAAATTATTTTTTGCATTTTAACTCCCATGATATTGTTTACTATGATAACAAAAAAATTTATTTTTCACAAAGATTTTTGTACTACTTTTTAAAAAAGGAGTAGGTTCCCATAGTAAATATTAATTTTTATAAATAATTAAATAACATAAAGAACTTTTTTCCCTTTTACCAAAAAATGCTTAATCTAAGACAACGATGGACTTAATGGATCAGCAATTTTTACTTAAATCAAGTTTTTTAAACTATTTATCTTTTTGAACTAATAAGTCCCATTTTAGCTAGAACTTTTTCCATGCTACTATCTATTGATTTTTTTGTAATATTCTCCAATTCTTTTAGTCCTTCTTGTGTAATTTTTGTTTTAGCATTTTTCCATATCTTACTATCAAGTTGATGTTCTTTATATATATACCATCGTGTATTTAATTTCATATCATCTGTTCTATAAAGTTCAAAATTGTATGAAACTTTTAATGATAGTGATTTCATACTATTGAGTAATTGTCTTTTATATAAAGCAACACCACTATAAAGGTCGGTACCTGCTGGAACAACGATTAAAACATATTGTAAATTATATTTTTTAGATAATTTTTCAATATCATCTTTTAAATAAGCAGGTTCATATGCTTTAGCATCACTAGATGTTTTAATTCTAGCTTTTTTTTCAAAATTATTCAAATCATATTGTATATTATTTAGTGATAAATTTGATTTATTTTTTATTACATTTTCAATACTTATTTTCATATATGTTGCAATATCCCAAGATTTAATATCAGTTTTTGCAAATTCATTATTAAAAATAGTTGTACCAATTAGTGAGGTATCCATTTCATTTGAATCTAATGTTATAATTCCAATATTAATATTTTTGTTCAGTTTAGCATGGTTTAGTGGAGGGTACATGCTTATACTACATCCTGTAAAAAAGAGTAGCATTATTGCCATTGCAAGTTTAGTCAATAAGTGTTTTTTCATTATTTTCCTTTTAAAAGTTTTTGAGCACCTTTTTTAAAAAGGTGAAAGATGGTTAAAAAACAAATGAGTTTATTTGCTCAATGACTCTTCTTTTTACTATCATGATAACATTTTGAATTGTTAAGATAACTATTAAGTCGATCGACAAGTTATCCACCAAGAAACTGTAGACTATTAATCTATCTTAAAAAATTATATCTAATATAAACTTAGTGGTTTGATGAAAACTTGTTCGTTCCTCTGCCAAGTTAGATGTCTAAACTAGAAGAATATAATCTTGAGAAATAAGTTCCCGCCAAGGATACTTATTTCTCTCTTAGAATTTGTTATGTTTCAAAACTATTTTGATTTGTTATCTTTCCATTTCCAAACTACAGTTTTTTCAGTGTATCCACTAAAGAATGATCTCATTGTATAAACATTTATATGATAATTTTCTTTATTCCAAGTATAAGTTTTTGGAGGAGTTGGTACAGCAATAAAAGGAAGAGCTAAGCCCCAAAAAGGAAGTTGACCAAAGGCAACAAGACCACCCATCAAAGCGATATTAAATAAATAGGTTTTCCAAACAATTTTTTCTTTATCTGGTGTTCCCCATTTATTTTTCAATTCAAATACATCTGGAGTAAGAAAGGTTAAAAATGATGATGATATAGAAGTGGTGCTATATTTTTTTATGTCAGAATAATTAGATTCTAAGACTTTTATATCTTTTTTAAATTCAATACTATTAACAGGTGTATTTTGAAAATTTGCTTTTGTTGCACATCCATTTAATAAAAATGTAAATAATAAAATAGATAGCATTAAAGATTTTTTAATATTTTTCAACATATGTGTTATCCCTTTTTAAAAGGTGTAGAATTTGCATAGTTCATTTAAAACTATCATGATAAATTGACTTCCATCTTGACCTTATCTATATTTATCATGATGATACTACGAACTGTAAACATATCAAGACATTTAGTATGTGTACTTTTTACATGATTATATAATCCTACACAAGCAACTGTAATTTCGTTTGTAAGTGTAGCTTTTTGTAGTTGTTTTAATAATTTAACATCAGATTTAGATATATATTTTTCTAGTTTTGACATTTACTTTCCTGAATTATATGTGTATCTAACTCTTCATAAAGCTCTTTAGCCATAATCTTATAATTTCGCTTATGGCTGAGAAGTTTCTCTTGCCCTTTATGTCCCATTTTAGCTATCTCATCTTCACTCATACCTATAATCTCCTCTAATTTTTCAACGATAAAATCTACTTCAAATTTACAAAACTTAGCATCTTCATCAGTAAATAGTGTGCGATTTTTAGGATTATCTGTTAACAGTGTAGGAATAGCACAAGTATAATAATCCATAACTTTTGCAGGAATTGCTGTAGAGTAGATAGGAATATCAGGCAAAAGAGCTATTCCAATATCACAATCATCAACCTGAACCATAAGCTCATTTAAATTATCTGCTTTGATTATGCTTACTTGATCTTTGATGCTTGCATATCTTCCCATAATTGTCTTTGCAAATTGATGATTTTTTGTTGATATATTTAGATGCCAATTATCTGAATTTATTTTTGTAAAAGCTATAAGAACTTGTTCAAACTGCCGAAGGCTATCTAGTGTTCCAACATAAATAAAGTGTTTTGCATCTCCATCTGATTTTCTATGTGGTGTTATTCTAGCTGGGTCTAGTCCTGGAGGAAGTGGAAAACTTCTAACTCCACTATCGGCATAAAAAGTCTCTTCCATATCTTTAGAAGTTGGCATAAAAATATCACACTTGGCTAAAAGCTTAGTTTTATTGTATCTTTGATAATAGGTATTTAATCTTCCTAAAATCATACTAGAATTATTGGCTTTTGAAGCTTCATAAGCCTCCTCTGTTTTTGGAGATGAGACTCTAAATCCAACTTTATAACCATATTTTTGGCGATTTTTTAAAACATCACTTAAAATATCAAGCATATTTCTAACAAAAACAAAATCAAATGAAGATAACTCTACACCCTTAACATCAAGGTATTGACAAATCTCTTTTTTATACTGCTGTGGAACTACATAATCTGTACCTTTGGCTTGAAAAGAGTTTTTATACTTTGTAAAATAGATAATATAAACATCAAAATACTCTTTTAAATAACCATTAAAAAGTGGTCCTATTGTTCCGTGGTCTGTATACTCTTGCTGGTCTGTTATATAAAGAAGTTTTCTCTTGCTACTCATACTAAAGCCTCCTGTTTTAACTCTTTTTTAGCTTTAGTTTTATCTTTTATTAGCTCTTCATTAAAACATTTTTCATTAAACTTAAATCCAAGATACTCACATATAACTTTTACATCCCGAACCGCATTACCAAGACAGCTAGTAGCTCCAGGAGAAGGTGTCATGTTAAATATAATTCCCTCTCCAGTATCTATAGATGCTTCACCAAGCATTAGCTTTTGATTTTTTTTATCAAGTATTTGAGGTCTAACTCCTCCAAAACCTTTAGCATAAGTTATATCATCTTCACAAAGTGATGGCACAATCTTTCTTGCATCTTGTAAAAAAAGTTTTTTATTTATATATGGAACTTCAAAAAGAAAGTTTCTAAAAACATAATTTCGTATATCAGAGTCTTTAAGCAGATCTATAAATATCTTTATAACATTAAAATCTAATCGCAAAGTCTTAAAAAAATCAAGATAAGTTCCTGGTTTAAATCTCTCTAACTTTGGAAGCATTAAAGCAGTTGGTCCAAACCTAGTAAATCCATTTACCAAAATATCAGGATCCCCGTGAAGTGCTGCAAAAGGTAGTTTTGGATTTTGCACCATGTAAACTTTTCCATTTAAAATTTTTCTATTTGATATATAAAAACTTCCAGCCATCGGCAAACACCCATAATCTAAACCATGCCCCATTTTATGAGCAAGATAGAGACTATGAGCTCCTGCATCTACAACTACAAAATCCGCAGTAAATTGACTCATAGTAGTTTGAACATGATAAGTACTCCCTATCTTTTGGATATGTTTTACCTCATTGTTAAAAAATATATCAGTAACTTTATCTTTGATTTTTAGAGTATTATCTATAAAAGTATCACTAAGTGCTTTATAATCAACTGTCGTATACTCACCCTCACATCCAACAGCTACAATCTCCTCTTCTCTCTCATTTCCATCTTTATCAAACACAACCGCAGGCTCAATCTGGGCTAATTTCTCTTTATCATAAAGTTCCAGATATGGATAGAGCTCTTTAAATTCATTAAATCTATTTTTCATATACTCAACTTCTTCAAAACCAACACCTAGAGCCATTTTTTGGTGAGAAAAGATAACTTTATCTTCATAACCGTGTTGAAGGCAGTACTTCTCTACCATATTTGCAGTTGTTTTTACTTTTGCGGCTTTTTCTAAAGTGTAGTTTGTTTCAATATCTCCACAATGAATTGTTTGTGAGTTTGCAGAACCATTTGAGTTTAAAGATGCTAAAGAGCCATATTTTTCCAATAGACATATATTTTTTATATCTGTATATCTGCCTAATTCATAAAAGAGAGCTGAGCCTGAAACTCCACCTCCTATTATTATTACATCATAGTGATTTTGTGTCATGAAGCCCTCTTGTTATATATTTTAGATTATTATACAATATCTTTAATTAAAATCATTAAAATATAAATTTAAGTTTTAAAATACCTAATCGAAGCAAATCCATAAGCTCCTACATCTTGACATTTTTGAATCTGTTTTTTTGTGATAATTCCGCCAAGTGCAAAAATTTTTACTTTTTGTGATAAAACAAGTTCTTTTAACTTTTTCATACCTTTAGGCTTCCCTTTGTTTGGAGTTTCAAATATAGGACTAAAAGTGACCGCATCTACTCCTTGTTCTATTGCAAACTCAACCTCTTTTATCGTGTGTGTACTAGCAATTACAAAAAGATTTTTCTCTTTAGCTTTTTTTATATTTTTCAAAAGTTTAGATGTTAAGTGAACTCCAAAAAAACCCAACTCTTTGGCTAACTCTATATCGCTATTTATAAGGGTTTTTTGAATTTTATACTTTTGGCAAAGGAGCAAAAAAATTTGGGCTAACTCTTTTGTATTAGAATTTTTTTTATCTCTAAAACAGCTATAATCTATATGATGATTTTGATAAACTCTCTCAAGATAATCCTCTAAAGAATCTCCTAGTGGCTTATAATATTTTGGGTCAGTTATCAGATAACTTTTCATCTTTTTTAATATGTTTTAATATATTCTCTAAAATCTCTGTATGTTTTATCTTCTCTTTATACATCTCTTGCTTTATGTGAGCCATCTCAAAAAAGATTACCATAAAAACTCCAATGGAAGCACCAAAAAAACCACCTATCAAAGCGACAATAAAACCAAATGGATAAAAAAGTGTAAAAAAGAGATAAGCACCAAGAATAACTAAGCCCCAAGAAGCTCCTTGCATAAAACTAACCATTTTATCAAAACTTCTATTTTTCATTAACATCAAACACTCTCCCTTAAGATTTAAAGAAAATCGGCAAAAAGGGAGAAAAGTTTAACATTTCTTAATGATCTTCATCAATTTTAACAGCGCCTGCAAGATAAACATATGTCAAAATCATAAAGATAAATGCTTGAAGCACCGCCATAAATGTCAAAAGTGCAAATGGAGCAAGAGGAGCTATAAAAGGAGCCAACATCAATATAACGGCTAAAAATAAGTCATCTCCTTTGATATTTCCAAACAGACGAAAAGATAAAGATACAACACGAGAAAGATGTGAAAGAATTTCGATAGGATACATAAATACAGACATTAAAAACTTTGCAATAGGATTCATATCACCTAGATGAACAAAACTTTGAATATATTTTAAAGCTCCATTTTTTCTAACACCCTCAACATTATAAAAAACAAAAACAATTAAAGCAAGAGCTAATGTAAAGTTTATATCACTTGTAGGTGACTCAAAGCCAGGTATAATTCCTATAACATTTGCAAAAAACACAATTATACCGATAGTAGCAACTAAAGGAAGGTATTTTTTCGCCAAATCTTCACCAATCACCTCAGCACCCATGTTTATAACTCCGCCCAAATATGTCTCAGCAATATTTTGAATACCCTTAGGAACAATCTGCAAAGATGATGTAGCAACCTTAACAACAGCGATAATAATAATAGCAACAAGCACAGCATGAGCTAAAATGATAAAAGTATGATTAGAAGAAATCAATCCTAAAAATGTAAAAAGTCCATCCACAAAAAAGCCTTTAATAGTAAAAATTGCGATATTTTACACAAAAGTTATTTAATATTCTCTTATGAATAACTCTAATTTAATTTAATCTTCTCTTGACCCAAACGATAAAGTGCAAAATCATATTTTATAGGGTCATTTTTATCAAAGGTTTTTAACTTTTGGGTAAGCTCTAATACCGCTTTTAAATCATAAGTTTTTCTATCTAACAATCCTAAACTCCTAGAGACTGCAAAAGTATGAGTATCTAAAGGCATAAGCAAATCACTTTTTTTAACTCCACTCCAAAGCCCTAAATCTATACTGTCTTCTCTAACCATCCATCTAAGATACATATTCCATCTCTTATAAGTAGAACTACTTTTTTTATTTGGTGGTTTTGATAATAAAAATTTATAACCTCTGGAGTTGTACTCATTTAACGACCAAAGTTTTGAGATTGTACTTTCTAATCCATCCAATACTGAATCTCTCTTTTTATAGCCTCTTAAAAAAATTTCCTCCAAAGATATTTCATTTTTCAATCTCTTTAGAGTTATGAACAGCTCAGCTATATCACTAGAATTTTGAAATCTATAATAGTGCGAAGATAACTCTTTTTTAATCATATCATCACTTTTTTCTAAAAGAGAAAAATCCAATGTAGCTAAAAACTTTACTATAAGTTTTGCATTTCCATAAGCAAAAAGAGCACAAATTAGTGAAATTGTCTCATCTTTATGGGTTTTTGCTATTAACATTGGGTCTGGTTTATCATTGGAAATCTCTAAAAGAGTATCTCTTTTTAAAACCTCTTCATCTAAAAGTTTTTTTATATCCATTTTAGATAACTTTATCTTTTTGATTTGTATAACTTTGAAGAAAATCTGAGATATTTACAAGAGAAAGTATAACCAAAAATATCATAAGTCCAGGGAAAAAACTAAGCCACCAAGCTATATCTACCACACTTTTACCATCACTCAAAACACTCCCCCAACTAATCTGCGGAGGCATAATTCCAATACCTAAAAAACTAAGACCACTCTCAGCAAGTATCGCTCCACCAACTCCAAAAGTAAAAGATATAAAAAAGATAGGAGCCAAAAGTGGAGTAAAGTACTTTAGTATAATTTTTATACGACCAACTCCCCCAAGCTCTAAAACTTTTATAAACGGCTTATTTCCTATGGCAAAACTCTCACTTCTTATAAGTCTAGCCATCCCCATCCAACCAGTAATTGAAATAACAAAAATAAGCACCCAAATAGATGCACTCATGTAAGATATAAGAGCTAAAAGAAGAAAAAAAGTTGGAAAAGTTAAAAACAAATCAATTAAAACAATAATTACTTTATCACTATTTCCTCTAAAAAATCCAGCACTAACTCCTATCATCAAACCTATAAAAGAAGCAATTAAAGCAGAGCCTATACCTATACTCAAACTAATCTTTCCACCTTCTATAATTCTAGCAAAAACATCTCTACCCAAACGGTCAGTTCCCATAGGATTTTCAAACGAAGGAGAGGCTAAGATTAGATTTTTATTTAACTCATATGGAGATGTAGTCCAAAACAATCCTCCAAAGTAACTCATTAAAACAATCGACACCAAAATAGTAATACTAACATATGGAACTCTCAAATTATATAAATCACCTTCTTTTTTTACTAATTATATCAAAACTATAATAATTTTAATATTTTAAATAAAATTTATATTAAATTTGTATAATGCTCACTTCGATAATTAAAAAGGAGAAAAATATGATTAGAAACATTATACTTTTAACAATACTAACTCTATCGTTATTTCTTATAAGCGGTTGCGAGAAAAAAGATGAAGTAAAAACTAAAGATACAAACCAAACTACTCAAAATGAGATAGATATAAAAGAAGATACACCTGATCCTACACTCATAGAAAAAGGTGCCGTTACAGGCGGGGCAGCTTTATATCAAAAAGAGATGCAAAAAGCTTGCAACATGAGCGGTTATTCACTAGCTAGAAAGATGAGTAAAGAGGAGTGGAAAGTGGTTGCTGAAAATGGAAAGTTTGCAGCAACTATAAAAAAGTTTTGCCCTGATATTGAGTTTGAAAATAACTGGACACCAGATATTTATGAGTATCTTCAAAAAAATGCACTCTCTAAATCTTAGACTATTTCATCCCTAAAAGTGTATCAATCATCTTATCAATTGCTGTAATAACTTTAGCATTTGCCTGATAAGCTGTTTGGTACATCATAAGATTTACCAACTCTTCATCCATATCAACAGCACTTACAGATTTAAACTCATCTGTTATCGTTTTATTTAAAACCTCTGATGCCTCTTTATTTATTGTAGCTTGGTGTGCATCTGATGCTATTTTAGCAGAGCTATATCTATAAAATCCCTCCAAACTCTGAACGGAAGTCTCTTCATTAGCTTTATAAAAAGTTACACTTTCATACTGCAAAGCTACCATATCATTTGCTAAATCAGCATTTCCATCTATTGGTGCTTTGTGTGCAGATATAGATGATGGATTGTTTTTTATATCTGCGTCCAAAGAGATGCTACTTGCACTATCTCCACTAAAGAGTCTATTCGCTCCAGTTACACCAGCAAAATTTGTCCCATTGTCATTTATTGCAATTGTATAATTTTCATCTGTTCTTGATGTAATTCTAAGTTTACCATCTACCATCGAAGCTGTAAAAAAATCATCAAGATCATTTGTGCCATCATTATCGCCATTGTCATCACTATTTTTATTTAACTGCTCTATTATGCTATTTGCATTGATAGTTCCATCTTGGTTTTTATGAAGTGAAGTATCCGCATCTATAGTGATATTTCTAACCGCTACCTCTTCCCCTAAATTATTATAAACTTTTACCTCAAAACTACCCTCTTTTATACCCTCCAAAGTAGAGAGTTTTCCACTATCATCGAACTCTCCAAAATTGTCTGTTACTATATCTTTTTGAGCACTTTGTGCATATATACTATTTACAGAGTGAATTAAAGTTTTTGAAAATGAGTCTAAGTTATCTATATAATCTTGAATTTTAGAATCAACTGCTCTTCCACTCTCATCTAGTTTATTTCCTCGTAAATCCAATATCGCCCCAAGCTTACCACCTCTTATCTCATCTGTTATATCTACTTTATTTTGAGTATTATCTGCATAAAAAACAGAGTTTAATTTTGAATCACTAAAAGAATCTTCCACTCTAAGGGGATGAAATGAGACACCATCTACTATATTAAAACCACCAACATTTATATTATAATCAGTTCCCATATCTGTTCTGTTTGCTTTTGCTCCATACTCTGTAACTTCTCGTCCTTTTGAAACATCGATATTTATCATCTTCGATAACTCTAACTCTAATCTATCTCTTTGGTCTCTTAAATCATTTGCATTTGATTTTCCATTGTTTTCTACTTTGTTTATATTTTTATTTATCTCTGAAATCTGGCTTGCTATATCGTTAACTCTATCTATTCCATTTTTAAACTCGCTATTTAGCCTATCTTGAAGATTTGTTAAACTTGTGCTTGTTTGATTTATATTTTGAGTTAAAGACTCCATTGAACGAAGAAGAACAATCTTTTGTGCTTCATCACCTGGATTTTGTGCAACATCACTCCATGAAGCGAAAAAATCTTTCATATCTTTTGCTATTCCTAAACCATCAAGAGAAGCTCCAAAAGTAGCTATCTCTTGAAGATTTTTCTCCATTGTAGTTGCATATGAAACTTGTGAACCAGAGCTTTTAAGCCTTCCATAGACAAACTCATCGTGAGCTCTTGTGATACTATCTACTCTAGTTCCATTTCCAACATCTCCTGGTATGTTATGAATTGGAGGGCTTACTTTTTGTGAAATACTCTGTCTTGAGTATCCATCAACATTTGCATTGGCAATATTGTGACTAGTTGTGTTAATTCCTGATTGTGAAGCTTGTAATCCACTATAGCCGATATTAAGGGAATTAAATATACTCATGCTGATACCGCAAAAATTGTTGCAGGAGCTAGCTTGTTTTTCTCGTATCCATTTCCATCAAGTGTGAACATCTTATCAATCAAGGAGTTATAAAACTCACTTATAGTTACAACAAACTTTGCATAATCTCTGTTTATAGATTTTAAATTTGTAAGTTTCTCTTTAAAAAGTGTCAAAACATCTGCTTCATCACCACTTAAAATTTCCTCTATACTTTTGCCATCATTTGACAAAGTAAGCTTAATTAACTCTGTATTTAAAAGTGCTTTTTTTCTCTCAAATGAACTAATCAAAGCCTCTTTTTGAGCTAATCTATCTCCAAGTTTTTGATGATTCGCTAATTTTATATCCTCTATATCTGATGAAGTTAATGCAACCAAAGCATCTATATCTGCGATAGCATCTTGTAGTTTTTGAATAATCATCTTTTTCTCCTTACATCTTTATATACTATATATATCGACATAAATGCAAAAAACTTTAACTTTTTTTAAAAATTAAAGATATTTGATTTACTTAGGAAATTATTTAATATTTTGCTCTTTTAGAAAGTTAAATAGAAGTTCACTATATCCCAAGCCACCACTTAAAGCTTTTGACATAGTATCATTGTACATAGAGTTATAAATCTTATCTCCTGGATCTTTTCCAAAGAGAGTATTTTCTCTTTTTAAAGAGATATCTAATACTTTTTTTATCATAAAAGCTTCAAAATTATCAGTCTGAGCTTTTAGCTTTTTATCGTCATCTGTTTTAACAATATTTTTAGGATCAAATGCCGTAGATGCTATGATAGAGTTATCAATCGTCACTTATATCACCTCTACTTTTGAATTTATCCCCCCCGCCCTTTTTATAGTCTGCATAACAGCTATAATATCTGCAGGTTTAGCTCCTAATTTTTGAAGCACTCTTACAATATTTGCAACTGTTACTTTACCATCTTTTACATAAACTATATTATTATTTACAGAGATAGTTGTCTCATCTCCATATTGTACATTTGAGTTTGAAGATTTTGGTAGGTTATCAGTTGGCAAAATCTTAAGTGTCAAATCCCCATGACTAATCACAACAGGTGAAATTTTAACACTCAAACCAGCAACAACAGTACCACTTTGCTGATCAATCACAATCTTATCAGCCCCGTTATGAGAGATGCTAGTCTCATTTACTCTAGCCAAAAACTCAACCATGCTCAAATTTATAGGTCGTCTAAGCTCTATTGTTCTTGGGTCTATGGCAGAAGCTATCTTAACACCAAAAACTCTATTTAATCTCTTTTGAATTTTTGCAGCCGTTGCAAAATCTGATTGTTTTAAACTTAATCTAATTGTGTTTTTAGAGTTTATATCATAAGCTACTTCTCTCTCAACCAATGCTCCTGAAAAAATCTTTGCAGTTGTAGCTTTTTTGCTCTTTTTTCCACCTGCTGTAAAACCTTTTTCAATACTACCTTGTGCAAGAGCATAAACCTCTCCATCAACCGCCTTTAAAGGAGTAAGTATCAAAGTACCTCCAACAATAGACTTTGCATCCCCTATAGATGAAACTTCTATATCAAGATTATCTCCATGACGAGAAAAAGCTGGAAGTTTTGCTGTAACCATTACAGCTGCAACATTTTTGGATTTTACTTTTTTTGAATCCACTTTTATATTTACACTCTGAAGCATACTAGAAATCGCTTGTCTTGTAAATTCTGAAGAAGAGCCATCACCTGTACCATTTAAGCCAACAACAAGACCATAACCGATAAGTTGGTTTTCACGAACTCCAACAACACTAGTAATATCTTTTATTTTTGTGGCATTTAAAACTTGTACCAAGATAATGAAGATAAAAAAAGCTTTTAGTTTCAAAATAGTTCCTTTTTATTTAGTGACTATTTTGAAGCAATAAGTATGCCAAAAAGAGGCTTACTTAATTTTTATACCTTTTTAATCCACTCTTTAAGCATATCTAAAGTTGGAACCTTAGGTACAATTTTGTGTTTAGAATTGTACTCTATCATTTTTGTATGGAGTGAATTTATACTAATTTTTGCAAGCTCTTCTTTTGAATCTACTCCAACGGTCTGCATTATCTCAGCCTCTTGTCCACCAACTCCTTCAATTCTCATAAGATCTGCCATGCTAGCCCAAGCTCTTATAGCATCAAAATCTATACCTGTCTCTTTTGCTGCTTTTTTAATAGCTTTATCATTATGCAAATATGCTTTTGCAAAATCACAAGTTGTATTTATACCAAGGGCTCTAAATTTTTTACCATATGCTGGTCCTATACCCTCTATCTCTTCAACTTCGTAGCACTTTTCAGTGTTTCCTGCAGCTTCAAAAAACTCTCTATCTACTTTAGTATCTTTTTGTAAAGAGATTAAGTTTGCTTTTAACTCCTTTATCTCTTCATCTTTTAACTTTAAATTCCATCTGTCATTTGCACTTGCCTCTGCTAAATCATCTTTTAACTTTAAACTCCAGCCACTCTCCACACTATCTAACTCACTTTTTAATTTTAAACTCCACTCATCATTTGCTCTTGCTAACTCTTTTTTTGCCTCTTCCATCTCTGTTTTTAAACTTTCCAACTCTTCATTTGAATATGAATTTTTTAAATCATACTCACCCATTAACCCTTGGATTTTATTCTCCCAATTTGAGTCTTGATTTTTAAGTTTTAAACTCCAATTATCATTCGCATTTTTCAGTTCTGCTTTATTCTTTTGAGCATACTCACTTGCAGATGCAAGCTCTTTTTTTAAATACTCTAACTCACTATCTAAATTTGAGCTTTTTAAATCATAACTACTTGTAAGAGTTCTAATCTTTCCCTCCCAAATACTATGGCTATCTTTTAATTTTAAATTCCAACTATCATCTTTTCTTGCTAACTCTTTTTTTGCATTTTCTAATTGGATTTTTAAATCTTCGACTTCACTATTTACAGATGAGCTTTTTACTCCTTGAAATTTTTCTTCCCAACTTCTCTGGTTATCTTTTAATTTTAAATTCCAAGCATCTTCTTTTTTTACTAACTCTCTTTTTGCATCTTCTAATTGGATTTTTAAATCTTCGACTTCACTATTTACAGATAAACTTTTACTCTCATAATCACTCCTAAGAGCTTGCAGTTTCTCTTCCCAATTATCATTTAAATTCACTATCTCATCTTTTGAAGATACTAGCTCTTGTTTTAAATGCTCTAATTCATCATTTGCATTTAAACTTTTTGTATCATACTCACCAACAAGGCTTTGAATTTTCCCCTCCCAACTTCTCTGGTTATCTTTTAATTTTAAATTCCAAGCATCTTCTTTTTTTACTAACTCTCTTTTTGCATCTTCTAATTGGATTTTTAAATCTTCGACTTCACTATTTACAGATAAACTTTTACTCTCATAATCACTCCTAAGAGCTTGCAGTTTCTCTTCCCAATTATCATTTAAATTCACTATCTCATCTTTTGAAGATACTAGCTCTTGTTTTAAATGTTCTAATTCATCATTTGCATTTAAACTTTTTGTATCATACTCACCAACAAGGCTTTGAATTTTCCCCTCCCAATTTGTATCTCTATCTTTAAGCTTTAAACTCCACTCATCGTTTGAGCTAGAAAAATCTCTTTTTAGATTTTTTATTTCACTGTTTGCACTTGCAATTTTTGCATCATAATCTCTAGAGATTCCATCTAACTCTCTCCCCCACTCATTCTCTAAAGATTTTAATCTCAAGTTCCACTCATCATCACTCTCTTTAAGCTTACTATCACATCCACCACGAAGAAGCCATCCAATAACTGCACCAATCAATCCAGCTATCAACAGACATATCAAAATTTGCACCAATAAATAACTCATCACTTCACTCCTTTTAGATTAGATTCCACTCTATGTTTTTAGCCCTATTCTCTTCAATATCTTAGAAAAACCATATAAATTATTAGTAAAAAACTAATTAATGCAAATTATATAGTAAAAAATCTTTAAACATTTAATTACTTATAATAACTTAAAGAACTTTTTCCAAATTTTTTAACCTTTTTTTTAGTAAAACCACCAATTTTTTCAGACATTTTTCTATTGCTTGAATGTTCTATAATTATCATTAAAGCCAGCTTTTTAGGAGTATTTTCTATCAAAGACACAACTCTCTCATAAATATCACACATACCTTCTCTCTCATCAAAAGGTGGATCAAAATATAAAAAAGCTTGCTCATTTTTCCCTTTAAGTTCATCTATAAGCTTTGGATATGCAAAAAATGTATCATCAAAAATTGCTCTAGTATTAATTTTATCAATTAACTGACAATTTTTTAAAAGTATAGAGAAGGCTTTTTTATCTTTTTCTATAAAATAGGCTTTTTTTGCCCCTCGACTAAGAGCTTCTAAACCAATACTACCAGCTCCGCCAAACACTTCAATAAAATTTGTATCTACTACTTCAAACTGCAAAGTATCAAAAAGTGAACCTTTTAAAATTGACTTTGTACTTCTTGTTGTTTTTAACGATGCGGAGTTTAATTTTTTACCTTTATACTTTCCACTTGTAATAGATATATGAAAATTAGACAATTTTTCTTGCTAATTTTGCAATCTTTTCATGATGCTTTTTATTTAGTTTTTCTATAAATGGGGCTATTAAATCCTCTTTTGTAAAAGATGTATCAACATCCATCATACCAATATAAAAACTCTCCAATGCCCAAAAAAGTTCTGTTTTTGTAAAAGGCATTTGAAGATGGGAATTATTTGAATAACTAATTAAAAATATTGGAGAGTTTACTGAAAAAAGTTTATCACAGATTATAAAATCGGCATCTTCAAAATCTACAATATGACCTTTCAAATAGCTAATAAGTGTCTTTTTAATAAGCAAAGAGTTGCATCTAAGTGCTAGTTTCATTATATCCCTTTTGTAACAAATCGTAAACTTATCTGAAATTTTACCAAAAACTCCTATAACTTCTGTTAAGTTTAACAATTTTTTACCGATGTACTTTTTATAAAGCTAAAGGAGTAGCAATGCAATCAACGATGATAACGCCAAGTACTCAACAGGTAGCAAGTACAACATTTACACCAACAACTGCCCAAAAAGCAGAGATTAAAACTGTTGAGCCAACACAAACAGATAAGAAAACACAAAAAAGCAAAGAGGAGATAAAACCTGAAACAATTTCACAAGAGTTTAATGAAATATCAAAAGATTTAAACCTAGATGTGAAGTTTGCATATAATGCCAAAATAGACACTGTTTATATAAATGTAACGAATAAAAATACAGGTGAAATTATAAAAAAACTTCCAACAGAAGAAGCTATGAAAATAAAAGAAAGCATGCAAGATTTAATTGGTGTGCTATTTGATAAACAAGGATAAAAAATGTCAGGAGCATTAAGTACTTTAGGGCTTGGAAGCCAAGGAGTTTTAACACGAGATATAATTGATCAATTAAAAGCAGCTGACGAGTCCTCTATAATAAAGCCTATTGAGAGAAAAATAGAACTCTCAAATACAAAACAGACAACACTTAGTGATATAAAAAAATTAATTACAGCTCTAAATACACAAGTTGTTTCACTTTCAGAGCCTGAACTTTATCAAAAAAAGAGTGCATCTTTAACAGGAAGTTCAATCACAGTAGAAACATCTATAAAAGCAAAAGAGCAAAATTTTAATTTAGATGTAAAATCTCTAGCAACTCGTGATATCCAAGAATCAACCCAAGGGTATGCTTATGAAGATGCTTTGATGGATGCACAAACATTAACTTTTAATATAGATGGAAATGATTACACTGTCGAAGTTGGAATAACCGATACTTTAAAAACTGTAGCACAAAAGATAGGTGAACAAAGTGATGGAAAGATGGAGGCTTCAGTTTTAAATGTTGGAGGGGTAGATGGTTTTAAACTTATTTTAAAAGCAAAAGATACAGGAGTAGATAATACCATAACAGTAACAAGTTCACTTGGAGGAAGCCCCTTTACTAGAATTGGAGATGCTCCAAAAGATGCGGAGGTTGAACTTGATGGCATAACAATTACAAGAAAAAGCAATAGTTTTGATGATTTGATTGAAGGGGTAACTTTAAATCTTACAAATGTAGGAAAAACTTCTGTAAAAATTGAACAAAATAGTGAAAAACTGATTGAAGAGATGGCAGCTTTTGCCGAAAAATATAATACTGTAATAGATAAACTATCAGCCGTTACAAAATACGATGCAGAAAATAAAAGTGCAGGTGTTTTCCAAGGCTCATCAGAGATAAGAAATATCACCTCTTCTATAAATAACATCATAGGAAGAACCTTAACCGAAGATGGAAAAACCGTAGCAGACTTCGGATTTGAAATCCAAAGAGGTGGAAAAATAAGTTTTAAAGAGAGCGATTTTAAAGAGATGCTAAAAGAAGATACAAGTAAGATAGAAGATTTTTTTAGAGGAACTGATGGAGATAATGGGCTTTTTAATAAATTCGAAGATGCACTTTTTAATATAAATACTAGCTCATCAGGTGCTATAAAATCTTTAGATAAGAATTTAGAAGATCGTCTAAAATCACTAGGAATTGACCAAATTAAAGCTCAGACAAGATTGGACGATAGATATGAAATCATGGCAAAAAGATTTGCAGCATTTGATGCAGTCATAGGAAGACTAAGCAGTCAATCAGATGCAATTCAAGGCATGATAGATGCACAGTTTGCAAAAGAATAAATATAAAAAAAGGGAGAAAAATGAGAAAACAAGCATTTGCAGCATATAACCAAAATCATACAGCAATAGAAACACCAGAGAAGCTTATAGAGATGCTTTATGAAGGTTTGTTAAGATTTACATCTTTAGCAAAAAGAGCAATAGATGAAAAAGACTTTGAAGCAAAATCAAAGTGGATAAATAAATCTTCAGATATTTTTATAGAGCTTATAAGTTCACTTAAAAACGATGGAACAGAGATAACTGCATATCTAAGTGGTCTCTATATGCATCAATTAAAATCATTAAACAAAGCAAATATAGAGAATTCAACTGCTGAATTAAATACTATCATTCATGTAGTAAAAGTGCTACTTGAGACTTGGAAAGAGGAGACAAACATTGCATACGAAATGGCTTGAGAGATTTAAAATTGCACTAATTGAAGAGGATATTAGAAAAGTAGATGTACTCTTATTAGATATACCAGAATTTAAAAAGATAGATGATTTAAGAGAAGCTTATACTCTTATACAAGCTGCAAAAGATAAGTTTGAAAAAGAGAAATCTAAAACAAAGTCAAAAATGAACAAAATTAAAAAAGCTAAAAAATTTTTAAATATAAAAGAGAGTGAGCATTATCTTGATGAAGTTTATTAAAGAGTAAATTTTTTCCTCAATTTGCCGATATAATATAAGTAATACCAAGTTGGTATAAATAAGAGTTAGGCAAATCAAAATGATAAATATCAATAAGATAGAGCAGATTTTAACAAGTAATCATCTCTTTTCAAAAGATGAGTTCTCTTTAAAATATAAATTTATGCTTGTAAACTCAATTTTATTGGCTGGCTTTTTCATTGGATTTGGTGCAGGAGTCGTTCGTATTGTAACTGACTTTTATCTCATTGCTGTTATTGACATAATTTTTTCTTTCTCTTTATTTGCTCTATTTTTATCACTTCGTAAAAAGAAAACGGCTTTTAATTTAGTATCAAAGATTGCACTTTTTTTAACATTTATTTTAGCAACTACTATTGTTATTTTAGCAAAAGATGATCAAAGTAAACTTTTATGGTTTGCCTTGTTTATCGCCTCAACTTTTTTGGTAAAGGGACATAAAAGTGGAACATTTGCATATATCTTAACTATTTTTACTCTAGTAACACTCTATATATTACCAAATCCAGAGATTTATCTAAACCAAAAAGAGCTAGCTCTTGCAATCGCAGCTTACTCATGTTTTGCACTCTTTTTTACTTTTTCTGAGATGCAACAAGAGAAAAATATAAATAATATCAATCTATCATCAAAAGAGATAAAAATACAAAAAAAATTAATTCAACATCAACTAAGAACAAACCAATTAACCTCTCTTACAAATAGTATTGTTTTAAATGAAGATATAAAAAACACTACAAAAGACATCTCCTATTTGGCTTTAGATATTGATGATTTTGATATTATCATAAATGAGTTTGGAGAAAATTATTCTGAACATATACTCTTAAAAGTAGCAAAAATACTACAAAATCTCACTTCACAAAGTGTAACTTTATATCATGTTGAAAATTCAAAATTTGCTTTTTTAATTGTAAATCCAACACTTCAACAAGATATAAAATTAGCTACTGTAATAAAGTCAATTTTTGAAAACTTAAAAGTAGGATACAGAGAAATTGAAATTACAGTTAATTTTAAAATTGCAATTGTTAGAGAAAAATCAAGCAAAACAATATCAAATGCAAACATAACACTCTCTGATATTAAAAGCTCTGGAGAAAATATCTACACACTTTATAAAAGAGATAAAAAAAGAGAACAAACACAAAAAAACAACATCTATTGGGCAAAAAGATTGGGTGAACTTATGAGAGAAAACAATATAATTGTATATTATCAGCCAATAGTTGATAATCACTCACAAAAAATAGTAAAATATGAGTGTTTAGTAAGAGCCGTTGATAAAGATGTGATAATATCACCTTACCTATTTTTAACTGCGGCAAAATCTAAAGGTATATTAAAAAATATTACAAAAATTGTAATTGATAAAAGTTTTTTAGAATTTTCACAAAACAGTTATAAATTTTCCATAAATATAACTGAACAAGATTTAAGTGAAAATTATCTTGTAGATTTTCTTACCTTCAAAACAAAACAGTATAATATAGATCCAAAAAGAGTCTTTTTAGAAGTACTTGAAAATATCAACTCACAAGATTCATATAATGCAAATGCTCAATTTAAAGAGCTAAAAAAGCTAGGATTTGGATTGTCTATAGATGATTTTGGAGCTGAAGCTTCAAACTTAAGTAGACTTTTAACTCTTAAAGCTGATATTATAAAAATAGATGCTCAATTTATTAAAAATTTAGATACAGATGAAAATAGTGTTAAAATTGTTGAAACCATAGTAACATTAGCTAAAAAAATGAATACAAAAACCATAGCGGAGTTTGTACACAATGAAGAGATTTATAATATTGTCAAAAAATTGGGTGTTGACTACTCGCAAGGCTACTACTTCTCTCAACCTCTACCGCAGGTTGAAAAAGAAGAAAAAAACACTAAATTTCTCCTAAAACATCCAAGTTTAAATCATTAAAATTCATAATTTTATCTCTAAATCATATGATATAAGATTTAATAATAATTTTATAGATGTAAATCTTTTTTAATTGTCGTTTCGTTAAAGATATACTCTAAATAGTGTATAATAGAGACGATGAAACTAATATCTAACCTAAATTTCTTTTTAATTGGCATTTTTGTGTCATCTCTTGGTGCTTTAGTGTTAGACAGCATCATATTTTTTCTTATCTGTTTTTTTCTTTTTGCCTATTTTATTGTTGTTTTGGCACTTCATTTTAAAAAAAGAAAAACTTCTAATTTACCTAAACTAAAGATTAAAAAGACAAAAGAGCATAAAGAGCTTATAAAAATTAAGAAAAAAAAACTCATAGAGGCTGAGAAAAAACATGAGATTATAAATAACCAATTTGCATATATTGCCGAGGCTTGGAAACTTAGTATACCACAAGAGAAAACATTTATTACTTTTATCAAAACAAGAGCTTATAGCGAACTTTACATAAAGATGACTGCCTCACTTCTGCCTCAACTTATAAAAATGATAGATAAATGTTTAGAGACAAAAAAAAGTGGATGCAAAAGAGAGATAAGCAGACGAATAAATGAATTAGTGGAGATTATGAAAGAAGAGATTAGGCGAAAAAAGAGTAAAAAAGTTGAAGATTTTGAGACTAGCAAAGATGTTTATGACCATTTAATTGAAGAGTTAAAATAGTTTTGCTACTATATAGGATAAAAAAGGAGTAGTTTATGACAAGGTTTTTACTACTGATATTTTTAACTTTTGCATTTTTTGGATGCTCTTCTAAGAATATCTCTCCCCAAACAATTAGCAAAGATTTTTGGAAAGCTCAAAAAGACAATGAAATTGAAAAAGCAAAAAAATTAACTGTAAAAGAGTCAACTTCAAAAACAACACTTTATAAAAAAATCAAGATAAAAGCAGTTGATTTAGAAAAGGTAAAAAAGGATGAAAAAAAAGCAACTATCAAAACTAAACTCTATTTAAAAGGTGACAAAGATATAGATGAAGTTATATTTTTAACAGTATTAGATAAAACAGATAAAGGTTGGAGAGTAAATATGAGTGAGACAAAAAAGAATCTCTATGTTGAGATTGGCAAACAAGTCACAGGGGATTTTGGTTCACTTTTTGAAAATTTTAAAGATGTTTTTGAGGATTTTATCAAAGATTTCAAAGATATAGTGGAGAAGAAATAGTGCAAACAATATTAATACTACTTTTCATAATTATTATCGCTGGTGGATTGGTATGGGCTTATTTTAATTATCTTGAACAAAAAGCAGAAAAATTAAAACTCATAAACCAAGGCATCTGCCCAGAGTGCAAAAATGAGACTATGGAAGTTATAAACCAAAAAGGTGGAGGTTGTTCTGGAACCTCTTTTGTAGAGTTTAGATGCAGTAATTGTAAATACGAAGATAGTTTTAATCTAGCTGGAGGAAGTTGTAGAAAGTAAAAAAACCTAAGTAAAGTAAAAAAAAACTACCGAAACCTCTTTTTGTGTCGATTTAGTTTATGAGTTTAACAATTCAAAAAATAAATTCCAGGCAAAAGGAGCCTCTACCCAATGAAAAGAAATTCCATAGTAAAAAGCATAGCCTTATCAGTTACACTTAGTGTAGTTTTAGCAGGTTGTGGCGGTTCGAGTGTATCTAATGATATCTCATCAATAACAATTAACGGAAAAGCAATTGATGGTTATTTGCAATATGCAACTGTCTGTTTAGACTTATCCCAAGATGGATACTGCCAAGAAGGTGAACCAACAACACAGACTACAAAAGATGGCTCATTTAATCTTGAAATCAACCCCGACATTCAAGCAAAAGAGAGTTTTACTGAGGCTATGTTACTTGTATATGGCGGTAAAGATGTCGATACAGGTGAAGATTTTAGAGGAAAGTTACTAGCTCCTAGAGAGACAGAGGTTGTTAACATTTCCCCGATAACAACCCTTCTTGCTAAAGCGGTACAAAAAGAGTTAAAAGATACAAAACTAACAAAAGAGCAGATGAAGGAAAAAGTTAGAGTCCATAAAGAAAAAATTGCTAGAATTTTTAATATAGAGATTGAAGATATCACAAAAGACCCAGTAGCACATAAAGATACAAATGAAAAACTAATCAAAGAAGCACTTAAAATTCAAAAAGCAGTAGAAGCGATGAGCAGAGCTAGTGAAGATAATGATGCTTTAGAAAAAGTTTATGAAAAATTAGTAGAAAAACTAAAAGATGCAGAGGATGCAGGAGGTATAGATGCTCTACTTGATATATCATTTGCAGATGATAAAGAGCTTTTAAAAGCTGCAAAAGCGATAAATAAAAATATTGAAAAATCATTTGAAATATTTGAAGGAGATTTAGAAAAAATAGCATTTATCACAAAAGAAGATCTTAAAAAAATTAAAGAGAATAGATTTGATGATATAGAGCTTGATGATATGGATGATATATTTAAAGGCGACTATGAATGGGACAGTGCATTTATAAAAAGTTCTCTTGAAGATATTGGCATAAAAAACCCAACTAAAGAACAAATTGATAAGATTAAAGAAGATATTGATGATATTAATCCTAGAGTTATCTTAGAAAATATTAAAAAATTTGAAGATAGCGAAGATGGCATCTATAAAGAGATTCATGAAAAAGTAGAAGAAAAAAAAGAGGAAGAAAAAAAGAAAAGACAATTTGAAAAAGCCCAAAATGATGGCAAAATAGTTAAGTTTGAAAAAGGTATGTCATTTTTTGATTTTTATCCAAAAAAAAATGGCTATGAAGAGGTTAAGCTAGGTGAAAGAACTCTTGAAATTAAAGAATACTATTTTAAAGATAATGACTTTAAAGTCGGTGATATATATAATGATGAAAAGAGGAGTTATATACTAAAAAGTGGTACTTGGGTAGAAGAGAACAGAGAAGATTTATCTTATACCATAAATGACAATGGAGTTATGATATTAACAAAAAGAGGATATAGAGTAACTATCTTAAATCAAGAAGATATATCAGGACAAAAGAGGTATTCTGTTTTGATGCCTGAGGGTTCACTTGTTAGTATTTTGCAAATTGAACAGCTAGAAGATCAATATAGACTGTTTGGTGAGGTTGCAAACGGTACAAGCTCTTATAGCTCAATCTCTGATTATGTAAAGTCTCAGTGTGAAGTTGGATACTATAAAAGTATTGAAGGCACAAGATGTGATGAAAACACAAAAGAGGGAGAGACAAAAGAGGGAAAATGGAGTATAAAAACTGTTAATGATGTAGAGATGCTGATAGAGAAAGATAAGTATAATTATGAAAATGGTTATGCATCTATATTTGTATTAAAAGATGAAACTTTACATGCAGGTGGAGTAGATTTTAAAGGAGTAAGTACTAAACTTGAACACTATATAAATGATGTTGCAATAGATGCATATAAAAAAATGATAATTGAACAAAAACCTCCAATAGTAATACAGCCAGTATTTCCACAAGAAAAAA
This sequence comes from Campylobacterales bacterium, assembly GCA_027068765.1. GTDB lineage: Bacteria > Campylobacterota > Campylobacteria > Campylobacterales > QNZT01 > SZUA-1433. The sequence goes on along the minus strand of JAMOMC010000164.1, from coordinate 831 downwards.
TATCAAAAGGAGAAGAGATTTACACAACTAAAAATTGTGCAAGTTGCCATGGAGCTAAAGGAGAAAAATCAGCCTTAGACACAGGAGCCATCATCTTAAATAATAATACAGATGAAATTGTTGAATTACTAAAAGGGTATAAGTATGACAATTTAGACCAGTACAATATGGGTTCTTTAATGAAAGGTCAAGCAGTAAGCTTGAGCGATGAAGATATAGAGAATATTGCACTTTATATAAAAAGTTTGTAATATTTCATAACAAAGGTGTCAGCAGAATTTGACTAAACTTTCATAAAAACTAAGGAATTTTTATGAAAAGCTTAACCCTTATCGTGGCATTTTTTTCAATCTTGCTAAGTATAAATCTTCAAGCAGATATGAAAAAACTGCGATTTCAAACTGTAGATGCAAACAAAACTCTACTTTTTCAAACTGGCACAAACAAAAACTCTTGTGCGATTTGTGGCATGCATCTACAAACATTTTACAAAACAAGCCATCTTTCAGATACAAAAAACGGTCCAAAACAGTACTGTTCTTTACATTGTGTAGTAGCAGACGCTGATTTTTTTGAAAATTTACAAGTTATAGATATAAACTCTCTAAAGTATATATCAGTAACTAAAGCTTTTTATGTAGTAGGTAGCAAAAAATCAGCCACAATGAGCCGTATTAGCAAATATGCTTTTAGCACAAAACAAGAAGCAAAAGAGTTTGCAAAAGAGTTTGGTGGTGAGGTTATGGAGTTTGATGGTGCATATAGTGTGGCAAAAAAAGATTTTATGCAGTAGGGAGAAATTTATCTCCAACTAAGTTTGTTTTCATATGA
>JAMOMC010000163.1 GCA_027068765.1 Campylobacterales bacterium | reverse complement strand
AAGCAAAAGAGTTTGCAAAAGAGTTTGGTGGTGAGGTTATGGAGTTTGATGGTGCATATAGTGTGGCAAAAAAAGATTTTATGCAGTAGGGAGAAATTTATCTCCAACTAAGTTTGTTTTCATATGATAACATATCATATGAAAAGGTAAAATATGAATACTATATCTATATCTGACATACAAAAAAAGCTACATAAATTAGATGATTTTGATATCATTGAAGTTATTGATAAAAAACGACATACTACAAAAGGATATTTTTTAAATAAAAGATACCAAGCACTTGTAGAGTTTCTAGTCAAAAAGCAAGATGCAAAAAAAGAACTCTTACTTAAAGAGTTTAAAAATGTGAGTAAAAATATTACAAAGATAAACCCTAATATTGATATTTTAAAACTAGATGCAGATTAACCTAATAACTTCCTAGCAATCTCTCTAGCTGCAATTTTACCATCTTCAGCAGCAGTTACAACCAAATCACTTCCTCTAAAACAGTCTCCTCCTGTAAAGACAAAGTTTTTTGAAGACTCCATAAACTCACCTGCTTTTATCTCACCCCACTCATTTGTCTCTATACCATTTTGTGAGAGAAAATCAGGATTAACTTGGTTAAAGCCTAAAGCAAATATGACAACATCTGCATCTACTCTATATTCACTTCCCTCAATTATCTCAACTTTTTGTCTACCATTTTCATCTTTTTTACTTAAAGTTGTCTCTTGCATCCCGATAGCTATAACCTCATTATCACTTAAGATTACTTCTTTTGGGCTTGCATTAAAGACAAACTCACAACCCTCTTCTTTTGCATTTTTAAACTCTTTTTTACTTCCTGGCATGTTTATCATATCTCTTCTATATAGACACTTTACACTTTTAGCACCCTCTCTCAAAGAGGTACGGATGCAATCCATTGCAGTATCCCCACCACCAATAACTACAATATTTTTGTCTTTTACATTATGGTATGAGTCATAATCTTCACCAAAAAGCTTCTGTTGGGTATGTTTTAAAAAATCAATAGCCATCATGACACCTTTGCCATTTTCGCCTGCAATATTTGCATGTTTTGACTTTTCAGCACCAATCCCTATAAAAACACTATCATAATTTTCAATCAAATCTTCCAAATCTATATCTTTTCCAACTTCAACATTTAGATGAAGTTTCATACCAGCTTCAGTTAAAAACTCAAATCTTCTAAAAACAACCTCTTTTTCAAGTTTAAAACTAGGAATACCATAAGTTAAAAGCCCGCCAGGTCTATTAGATTTTTCAAACATCTCTACTTGTATACCAGCTCTCATAAGATAAGTAGCACATGAAAACCCAGCAGGACCAGAGCCAACAATCGCAACTCTTTTATCACTCATCTTATCTGCAAATTCAGGTTTAAGACCTTTTTGAAAACCTTTTTCAGAGATATAAGTCTCAATAGAGCCGATAGTAATAGCTCCATATCCATCTTGCTCTAGTGTACAATCCCCTTCACAAAGTCTATCTTGTGGGCAGATTCTACCTGTAATTTCGGGAAAAGGGTTTGTTTCATTTGAGAGTTTAAATGAAAGATCTAAATCTTTTTTGGCTATACCTCTAAGCCACTGAGGGATATAGTTATGAAGTGGACATTTATTATGACAATAGGGATCACCGCACTGTACACATCTCTCAGCTTGGGAAGATGCATCTTGGGCTTTGAAGATATCATATATCTCATTGTAATCTTTTTTTCTCTCATTTGAACCTCTTTTTAAAGGATCAATTCTCTCCAATTTAGTAAAATTTTGCATCTTAGTCTCCCTCATCTGGATTTAGTGGCATCTTGGTCATGTTTTTAGGTCTAACCATCCAAAAATCCCTCAATGTATGTCTAAAGTTTTCAAGTATATATCTTGCTTTGTCGCTTGAAGTCTCATCTACATATTTTGTTAATATCTTTTTGATAAAGTGTCTCTCTTCATCAGACTCGTCAGTATCAATTCTAGCAGCAACTACCAATTCTTGGTTTAGCTTATCTATAAAATCATGCTCTTTATCGTAGATAAAAGCTATACCCCCTGTCATTCCTGCACCAAAATTTATACCAGTTTTTCCTAAAATCGCAACTACTCCACCTGTCATATATTCACAAGCATGATCACCCGTACCCTCAACAACAGCTAAAGCTCCAGAGTTTCTAACACAAAACCTCTCTCCAACACTTCCACAAACATAAAGTATCCCACCAGTTGCACCATAAAGACAAGTATTTCCAGCTCCTGAAAACAACTCTCCTTGGGTTTTTGGAGAGATTACTATCTTTCCGCCATTCATACCTTTTCCAACATAATCATTTCCAGAACCACTAAGATATATAGAGATACCTTTTATCAAAAATGCACCCAAAGATTGACCTGCAATTCCATTTAGAATAAATTTCATACTATCATTTGGAAGTCCGTTATTTCCATAAAATTTTGCAATCTCTCCAGATATTAATGTTCCAAAGCTTCTGTTTAAGTTGCAAATATCTTTTTTTATTACTATATTGTTAGTTGGATTTTCGATAATTTTATATACATCTTTTAATATCTGTTTTTCAAACTCATTTTTATCAAAAGGCTCATTTTTTTCTCCTCTACAAGTATCAATACCATCAACTCTTCTCAAAACTGAACTAAAATCAAACTTTTTAGCAAAAGGCTCATCAATAACTTTCAAAAGATCACTCCTACCAACAATCTGTTCAATACTCTCATACCCCAAACTTGCCAAAATCTCCCTCACATCCTCCGCCAAAAGTGTAAAGTAGTTAACAACCCTATCAACACTTCCTACAAAATGCTCTCTTAAAAACTCATCTTGAGTTGCTACTCCAACTGTACATTTATTTGTGTGGCAACTTCTTAAGATTCTGCATCCTATCACAGTTAAAGCGGCTGTTCCAAAAGCATAACTCTCAGCTCCAAGCATCGCTGCTTTTATAACATCTAATCCAGTTTTAAGTCCACCATCAGTTTGAAGATGCA
>JAMOMC010000162.1 GCA_027068765.1 Campylobacterales bacterium | reverse complement strand
CTTCTTAAGATTCTGCATCCTATCACAGTTAAAGCGGCTGTTCCAAAAGCATAACTCTCAGCTCCAAGCATCGCTGCTTTTATAACATCTAATCCAGTTTTAAGTCCACCATCAGTTTGAAGATGCACAAACTCTCTAAGTCCATTTACTTTCAAAGCATTGTGAGCCTCACTAAGTCCTAACTCCCAAGGGTTTCCAGCATACTTAATAGAAGTCAAAGGAGCAGCACCAGTACCACCATCTCCTCCTGAGATGATAATCTTGTCTGCATATGCTTTTGCAACACCTGCGGCGATTGTTCCAACACCTGCTGTTGATACAAGCTTAACAGTAATTGTTGCATCTGGATTAATCTGCTTCATATCAAATATAAGCTGTGCTAAATCTTCAATAGAGTAGATATCGTGGTGAGGAGGTGGAGATATAAGAGTAACTCCAGGTATGGTATATCTTAAAGATGCGATAAGCGGAGTCACTTTATGTCCAGGAAGTTGACCACCCTCCCCTGGTTTTGCCCCTTGTGCTACTTTTATCTGAATCTCTTCAGCACTTCTAAGATATTCAGGTGTTACACCAAATCTTCCAGATGCAATCTGCTTTATCTTTGATCTTCTTGGGCTTTTTAATCTTTCAGTTGATTCTCCACCTTCTCCGCAGTTTGATTGGGCTCCAATTTTATTCATAGCTTCAGCAATTGCTTCGTGAGCTTCAGGAGAGATAGAGCCAAGACTCATAGCAGCAGATGCAAATCTTTTGAAAATTTCTGTTTTAGGCTCAACTCTATCAAGAGAGATTGACTCTTTGTCAGATTTAAGCTCAAAAAAGTCCCGTATCATCTTCATCTCTCTTTTGTTAGTCAACTCTTTTAAAGCTTCAAAATCCTCTTTTTTATTTGAGATAGAAGATTTATGAATGGCATGAACAACCAAAGGAGAGTAATCATGATGTTCATTTGCATAAATAAACTTATGAAAACCACCAATCTCTAAAGGCATCAACTTTTTAACTCTTAAAATCTCCATTGCATTTTTATGATCTCTATCTATCCTCTTTTCTAAATCCTCATAACCAAGACCAGCTATCAAAAGATGAGAGTCTCTAAAACACTCAGATGCAACTTCATTTGATAATCCAATCACATCAAACAAAGATGAGTTCCTATAAGATGCAATTGTCGCAATTCCCATCTTTGACATAATTTTTAAAATTCCAATACCAAGTGCTTGATGTGTGTTTTTAAAACTGTTTCTAAGTTCAAGCGGTGTTAATTTCTGCTTTTTTGCTATATCTAAAACACTTGCATAAAGAAGATATGGATAGATAGCATTTACACCATAAGCTACCAAAGATGCACAAGCGTGAGAGTCTACAGCTTCACCAGTAATTGCAATAGAAGAGGTAAGATGTCTAAGTCCTGCATCTAAAAGGGCATGGTTTAATCTCCCTGCAACTAAAAGCATCGGAATATTTTTTCTATTTTTACCTTTGCATCTATCATCTAAAATGATAATTCTTATGCCATCATCTCTTACTGCATCTACTATCTCATCTACAAGAGTTTTTAGAGAATTTTTTAAATCCTTTTCAAAAAGAGTTGAAAAAAATCTATTTTTATAATAATCTTTATATCTTGGGCTACTCTCATCTCCAAACGATAAAAGAACTTCTAACTTCTCTTGCATTAAAATCGGGGATATAGCTTTTAGCCTGATTGCATGTTCTTGATTGTCTTCTAAGATATTTCTAATCTCTCCAAAGCCAGTATTTAAACTCATAACAACTTTTTCTCTTAGAGGGTCGATTGGAGGGTTTGTAACTTGGGCAAATTTCTGTTTAAAGTAGTCACAAAAAGATCTCTGTCTTTGACTAAAAGCAGCCAATGGAGTATCATCTCCCATAGAGCCTGTACTCTCCTTTGCATCTTTCATCATAGGCTCAATCACCATCTCGATAGTCTCAATCGTGATATTGTTCATTCTCTGTTTTAACTCTAAATTGCCAAGTTCATACTCTTTTGTATTTGAAAATGGAAGCTCGATATACTCTTGGAGGTAAGTCATGTTTTTATTTAGCCACTCAGCATAAGTGTTTGTGGATTTTAGATAGTTATCTATCTCTTTGCTTTTTAAAATTTTTCCAAACTTCAAATCGATACCAATCATCTCTCCACTTTGAAGCCTACCTCTCTCTAAAACATTATCATTGTCTAAATCCAAAACTCCATACTCACTAGAGATTATAATCCTCTCATCTTTGGTGATAACATACTTAGCAGGTCTCAAACCATTTCTATCAAGCACACATCCGATATATCTACCATCAGTCAAACTAACAGCAGCAGGTCCATCCCATGCTTCAAAACAAGTACTCATATACTCATAAAAAGCTCTTAGATGTGAGTCCATGTGAGGGGCATTTTGCCAAGGGGCTGGTATCAAAGCTCTAGTTGCTTGGAAAAAATCTACACCATTTACAATCATAAACTCAAACATATTGTCCAAGCTTGCACTATCGCTTTGGTCACTTTTTGTAATTGGGAAAGTGAGTGGTAGCTCTTTTTTTGAAAAAACCTTACTTTGAACCCATTCACTTTTTGCCTCAACATTAAAACGATTTGCTTCAACTGAGTTTATCTCTCCATTGTGGGCTATCGCTCTAAAAGGTTGAGCTAATCTCCATTGTGGGAGAGTGTTTGTAGAAAATCTCTGATGAAAAAGTGCAAATGATACTTTAAAATCTTCACATGCTAAATCTTTATAAAACTCTTTAATATGTGTGGGCATAACAAGCCCTTTATAAGAGATAAGATGAGATGAAAATGATGGTATATAAAAATCCTCATCATCTGCAAAAACAGCCTCAATCTCTCGTCTTGTAAGATACAAGAGTGCATCAAACCTTTTTGAAGCAATGATGGAGTTTGGAGTGACAAATATCTGAACAATCAAAGGAAGAGATGCAAGAGCTTGCTCCCCTAAAACAGATGTATCAACAGGGACATTTCGATATAGCAGAACTTTTAAATCATTTTTAGCACATATCTCATCTATCTTAATCTTCTGTTTTTTATCTTGCAAAAAGAGCATCCCAACACCAAACTGACGAGGCAGAGATACATCAAGTAAAAGAGCCTCTTTTTTCATAAATTCAACTGGCATTCCAAATAAAAACCCACTACCATCACCACTCTTGCCATCAGCAGCAACTGCACCTCTATGCATCATTCGTTCAAGTGCAACAATAGCATCTTCTACATTTTGATGTGTCGGAACATTGTTGATAGAAGCCAATAATCCAAAACCGCAATTATCTTTAAAACTTGTGAGTAAATCCATAAAAAACCTTTTCTATAAGTAATCTATAATAGCTAAAATATAGTAAAAATTTGTTGATATAAGAGCTTATTTGCTATAATTAGCCTTATGCAAGGCTATATATTAAACATCAATAAAGTCAAAGATGAAGACTTAATTGTCACTATATTAACAACAACTTCTCTTTTAACTCTATATAGATTTTATGGTGCAAGACATAGCAATATTAACATAGGATACAAGATAGATTTTGAATCTGTAAGTTCAGCCAAATCAACAATCTCAATGCTTAGAAATGTCTTGCATCTTGGAGATAGTTGGATGAATGAACCTAGACGCTTTTTTGTTTGGCAACAGTTTATAAAACTACTTTTTAAACATTTAAGAGATGTAGAAAAATTAGATAGTTTCTACTTTGAACTATTAAATGAAATAAAACAGAAATTTGCCAAACAAAACCCCATAAGAGTAGCAGTTGAATCGTATGTACAACTTCTCTCATATGAAGGGCGACTTCATGATGACTTTGTCTGCTTAATTTGTGAAGAGCTTGTAACTTCTGAGCTTGTGATAACTAGAAGTTTTTTACCTGCACACAAGGGATGCATCTTTGGAGAGATTGTTGATAAAGCTAAAATTGAAGAGTTGTTTTTAAACTCATCTACGATAAATCTTGATGATGATGAAGTAGATAAGCTTTGGAAAATCTTGCAAGAGGGATTTTAATACCCTGCTTTATCTACGATACCTTTGTTGCATCCACCTTTTGCATTTTTAGCACTTTTTAAAAGTTTGGATATATCACTATCTTTGGAAATCTCTCCATCAAGATTTATCTGTAGTTCAGTTATAAGTCCATTTTTACACATCATCTTTACTTTTCTTCCACTTCCTTTTCCAAAGCTCTTATCAAATGCTTGCATAACTTGTTTTTTAGTCAGAGTTTTTCCTGCATTTTTTGCAAAAAGATTACGAACGGCAGAGCCATTAACTTGCTCCAAAAGAGCGATAGAATCTATAAAATACAAATCAGCACTCTTTCCATAACAAGTACCGTGTTTTTTCCACTCATGTTTGTGAAGTCCGCTTTTTACAGCTGGCATAACTTTTTTTAACTCTTTATAAAGCTTTTTATCAAGCCAAACTTTTCCACTACCTTTACAGTTTACTTTGCTTCTAGGTTGTGGCCAGAGTCCGTGAAGTGTGAAGTGTGAAGATGAGTATGCATTAAGATTTACATTTCTACACTCTCTTTTATTTTGATGTGTTTGGCAATAGGCATTTTGCCAAGAGATTGCTAAAAGATTATCTGTAGATACTTCTGTAACAAAGCTTTTTTTCTCATCTTTGATTTGAGTATAAGCATATGCACCAACCGCTAAAATAGATAAAAATAAAATAGATAAAATTTTCTTCATATGAACCTCTTTTCTAATTTGCTATTATATCAAAGTAAATATTTTTTTTCCTAAGTTCATCTTGAAAAAACTTCTCCCAACTTAGCAAAAGCTCTTTATCAAAATGAGCTAAATATATCTCTGCACTTCTTTTATCACCATCAAATGCAGGCAGACATGAAAGCTCAATCCCAGTTGGAAGTGCCTCCATAATATCAATCAAAACTCCCTCACTACAATGAGCTAAAAAATTACAACTATATTTTTTGATATTTTTAGGATAGTGTGCATCAAGAGTATTTATAATCATCGGATGAGCCATCTGCGGAAATCCTGGAACAAAAAAGAAGCGATTATCTAGCTGAAAACCTGGCATTTTGTTTATCGGGTTTGGGATTAGGGTAGAGTTTTTCGGGATATTTGCCATCTTTATAGCATGTGGATAAGCCTTATCACCTAAACGATCAATTATAATCTTTTTTGCATCTTTATGACAAACGGCTGATTGTTTAGTAAATGCCAAAGATGCAACTTCTCTAGTAAAATCATCAGCAGTTGCGCCAATACCACCAAAACTAAACATCACCGAATGAGGATCTAAAAGCACAAGCTCAAATACATCTTTTAGAAAATCTGGGTCATCTTTTATCACAAAGTTTGCTTTGTGTTCAAAGCCCCTTTTTATAAGCTCACTGTTTAAAAAAGCAAAATGTTCATCTTCTCTCCTGCCATTTAAAAGTTCTGTTCCAATTATAACAGAGTAAAAAGATGGATTTTTAATCAAGATACTGATTTTACGAAACTCTCCATCTCAGCTACTACCTCCTCGATGCTTCTCTCACCGCTGATAACTTTTAAAAGTCCTTTATGAGTATAAAACTTTTGTATCTCTTCAAGTGGGTCTGTGTAGATTTTCATTCTGTTTTGAAAAACTTCCATACTATCATCATCTCTAGCAACTTCAGCCTCCTCTGCTCGACCGATAATTCTCTGTTTTGCAACTTCTTCGCTAACTCTAACTTCAATTACAGATTTTAGAGAAATTTCACTCTCTTTTTCCAAAAGAGCATCAAATGCTGTCATCTGCTCCACACTTCTAGGATAACCATCTATCAAAACAGTCTCTTTATCAGAACCATTTATAGCAGATATAATCGTATCTATGATAATTTTTAGAGGTACTAGGTCTCCATTTTTTATATAACCATTGATAGTTTTTCCTAAGTCACTTCCACTTGCTACTTCAGCTCTTAACATATCTCCAGTTGAGTAGTGAGCCATCGTATCGCTGTTTTTCTCAGCTATCAAACTTGCATCTGTTGTTTTGCCACTCCCTGGTGCCCCAATAATTAAAAATAACTTCTTCATAAATTTTCCCCTATACTTTTTTTATATCACGAACTCTGATACTTAACTCTTTTAACTGCTCATTATCTACAGGTGAAGGAGCTTTTGTCAACATGCATTG
>JAMOMC010000161.1 GCA_027068765.1 Campylobacterales bacterium | reverse complement strand
ATGGAGGCTATGAGAGAGTAGTTTACATACTTTAGACAATTAAGCCTAAGCTCTTTATGGCAAAACTCACAAGCTCTGGGATATTACCGATTTTAGTATTATCATAAAAATTATCGCATCTTAAAGCAGTAGCTCTATCGCCTCACAAGCACCCAAAGGGATAGATATTTCACCATTTGGTACATCTGTATCTCTTGGATTTACTCTAATTAATTTAGCATCATATCTTGAGGTTATATTTTCACCAAAAAATCTTATTGTAGGGACCGCTAATCCTGCTCCAAACTCTAAAATTACAATTTTTCCTGCATTATCTAGCCAGTTTTGCAATCTATAGTTTTGCATGTCAGTTCTTTGGCTTATCCAGCTCCAATCTCCAAACATTAGGATATTTGGTCTAGCGATGTTTCCACAATTTAGACAAATTGGAAGTTCACCATCTGCTCTAAAGCTATCTTTATCAATTTCGACAAATGTATCTCTATCTTTCCATATTTGGTCTGTGCAGTTTATTGAGCATTGAAAATGTTCAATTTGTCCGTGTACTTCTACAATTTTATCATCACTAAAACCAGCTTTTTGAAACTGTGCATCTACATTTGAGGTAAAGACGAAGTATCCATTTTTTTTCTTTTTACAAAGCTTTAATAACTTCAAAAAACCACTATGAGGAGTAGTTTCTCTATATAGATTTAAGCGATGCCCATAAAAAGCCCAAGCAAGAGAAGGGTCATCTTCAAACCATTTGGGATTTGCCATCTCTTCAAACCTTAAACCTAAATCTTTGATAGCAGGATAAGCTCTCCAAAAACCTTCAATTCCACGAAAATCAGGCAATCCACTATCTACTCCCATTCCAGCCCCAGCAGTTACTAAAATTGCATCTGCCCCAGAGATTAACTCTTTTGCTTTTGCTAATATATCTTTTTGCATCTACTTTATAAAACTATACAAAAGCTTTATCTCCTCAGCCCAAATGCTATCGTCAATCGTCTCTAATACCATGGGAATATCATCAATTCTCTCATCATTCATTAAAAATTTAAAAGCATCTAGTCCAATTTTACCTTTTCCTAAACTATCATGCCTATCAACACGAGAACCTAAATCAGGCTTAGAGTCATTTAAATGCATCCCTTTTAGATACTTAAAACCTATAATTTCATCAAATTTACTCCAAGTTTTATCATAAGCTTCTTTGTCTCTTATATCGTATCCTGCTGTGAACATATGGCAAGTATCTATACAAACTCCAACTCTATCTTTGTCAATAGAGTTATCAATCAAGTATGCTAGATGCTCAAATTCAAATCCTAAATTGCTCCCTTGTCCTGCTGTATTTTCTATCACCAAAATGACATCTTTGGTCACCTTTAAAGTTTCATTCATACTTTCAGAAATAAACTCCAAGCACTGTTGGGGGCTTATCTTTTTTAAGTAACTTCCTGGGTGAAAATTTAGACGATCTAACCCTAAAAGTTCGCATCTTTGTACTTCATCTATAAAAGCATCTAGGGATTTTTGTTTTTTTTCAACTTCTGGATGCCCAAGATTTATGAGGTAACTATCGTGTGCCAAGACATGACGAGGCAATATCTCAGCTTCTTCTAAATTTTTTTTAAAAAGGGATATAACATCCTCTTCTAAAGGTTTTGCTTTCCATTGTCTTTGATTTTTGGTAAAAAGTGCAAACGCTTTTGCTCCGATAGCTTTTGCATTTAATGGTGCATTAAATACTCCTCCACTTGCACTAACATGTGCTCCTATAAATTTTGCTATTATAGCTCCTTTAATTTCATTAAAATTCTGTTTTTACTATCTTTAAAGTAGATGCTACCACGAGAAATTTGATACTTTATTTTGTAGTTTTTGCTCTCTATATTTTGTATAAAACCGTTTTTTGTTTTTTTAAGATTTTCACCGTCAAATATCGGCTTTTTATTTAAAACATTTTCTATCAAACTTTCAGGATATTCACCCGATAAAAAGCTTTGGTTAAATCCTAGTTTTGTATTGCACAAAGAGCCAACACATACATCATCGCTCTTTTTTACCTTCAAATCCAAAACAGGATTTCCCATAGCCAAAACATTTAACCTAATCATATTGTTTGATTTTACTAAAAACCCTGTATCTGAAAAAGCAAATTTTTTAGTTTTCATTGTAACTTTATAACTTTTTGAAACCTCTTTTGTAGTTGGTTCTTCTATGATTATCTCTTCTTGTTTTTGCACAATTTCTTTTGTTATTTGTGGTTTTTTTTCTATGGCTATTGGCTTTTTTGTATTTTGCTCAATACTAACTTTTTTATCTACATACTTAGGAATACATCCTGTTGTAAAAACGGCTATTATGACTACAAATATATATACTCTCATGACCTCTCCTTCAAACGAATTAAACATATTAACATATCTTTTATTTAGCAAAAAGTAAATTTTAGATATAATCTGCGACAATTTTAAATCACAAGGGTAATTAAATGAATATCAAAACCAAGAATATTGATAGTGCAAACAGTGAAATAACCGCTACAATTTCAAAAGAATACATAGGTCAAAAAGAGAATCAACTAGCAGTATCTGCATCAAAAGATATGAAGATTGATGGCTTTAGAAAAGGAAAAGTTCCAACCCATGTAGTAAAAGCACGATATGGTGATAAACTAACTGAAGATGCAAAAAACGAAGCACTTAGGGAAGTTTATGAAAAAGGTACAGCTGAATTAAAAATAGACCAAGGCAAAATTATCGGTGAGCCTAGTGTTAAAAAGTTTGAAGAGAAAGATGGTGTGCTTGAGGTTGAGATCTCAGTTGCAACAAGACCTGATATAAAAATAGAAGGTTACAAAGAGCTAGTCCCAAAAATCACAAAACCAAAATCAACTAAAAAAGAGGTTGATGATAGAATAGAAGAGATGCTAAAGGCTATTGCAACTTTAGAGAAAATCACAAAACCAAGAGCTGTTAAAAAAGATGATTTTACCTTGATTGATTTTGAAGGTTTTATAGATGGTGTAGCATTTGCTGGGGGAAAAGCCGAAGCTTTTTCACTAGAGATTGGAGGAGGTAGCTTTATCGATGGGTTTGAGGATGGAGTTATAGGAATGAAAGCAGATGAGCAAAAAGATATTACAGTTAATTTTCCAACAGATTATAATGTTCCAGATTTATCTGGAAAAGAGGCAGTTTTTAAAGTAACTCTTTTAGAAATTCAAGAAAAGGTCGTACCAACCGATATAGATGCAGAGACCTTAAAGAAACTACTTCCAAATGAAGAAGCAGCGACAAAAGATTTACTCGAGAGTAAAGTAAAAGAGCAGATAATATCTGAAAAACTTGAAAAAATTTATCAAGAAGACACAAAGCCAAAGTTTGTTGAAGAGCTTGTAAAAAAATACGATATAGATCTTCCTTCAAATATCGTTGAGCAAGAGATAGATGTAGCATTTAGAAATGCTTTTTCCACATTTAGCGAAGATGAGAGAACAGAGTACTCTAAGGACGCAGACAAAGTGAAGAAAAAAAGAGAAGAGTATCGAGAAGATGCAACTGATAGTGTAAAGCTTACTTTTATCGTAGATGAGTTGGCAAAAACTGAAGAGATTGTTGTTGATGATCAAGAAGTTATGCAGAGTATCTATTATGAAGCTATACAATCTGGGCAAGAACCACAAGCTTACATCAAACGATATGAAGAACAAGGGCTTTTGCCAGCTGTTAAGATGGCGATTATAGAAGATAGATTGTTTAAAAAATTATTTGAAGCTAAATAAAGGAAATTTATGAGTTATGTACCAATAGTTATAGAAAAAACGGGTCGAGGAGAGAGAAGTTATGATATCTACTCAAGACTCTTAAAAGATAGAATTATCATGTTAAGTGGTGAGGTAAATGATGCGGTTGCTTCAACTGTTGTAGCTCAACTTCTATTTTTAGAAGCAGAAGATCCTGATAAAGATATTTATCTATATATAAACTCTCCAGGTGGAGTTATAACAAGTGGTATGAGTATGTACGATACGATGAACTATATCAAGCCTGACATCTGCACAATCTGTATAGGGCAAGCAGCTTCAATGGGTGCTTTTTTACTCTCAAGTGGAGCCAAAGGCAAAAGATATGCACTTCCAAATGCAAGAGTTATGATACATCAGCCATCAGGTGGAGCTCAAGGTCAATCAACAGATATTCAAATCCAAGCAAGAGAGATTCAAAGAATGAAAGATAGTTTAAATAGCATCTTAGCTTCTCAAACAGGAAAAGATATAAAAACTGTTGAAGCAGATACTGAGAGAGATTTTTTTATGTCTGCTGCTGAAGCTTGTGAATATGGCTTGATTGATAAAGTTTTAGAAAAAAGTTTGTCGTAAAAATTTGAGTAGGAAAGTTTAAGATGTTGAAAATAGGTAAAGACAATGTGGTTATAGATATTGAAAAAGAGATAGAAGAACCTATGGACATTGAAAAAGAATTAGCTCTAGAAGAGGCAAAACAAAATGCTCTAGTTTTAAAGCAAGTGCATCTTTATGGTAAACAAGTTGTCGATAAGATGATAAAAGAGAACATTCCTCCTACTCCTGCAAATTATGCGATATATTTTGAAAAACTTTTAGAAGATAAACCACAGGCTCAAAAACAGAGTATCTCTAGCATCTTAGAGCTTGAGGAGGTTGAAGATTTTGATTATGTTATGAAAATTGAAAATAACATTAGTGATGGATTTACAAAAATTAAACCAATGATGGATGTAATCTCTAGTATGTACTCAAAAATCAATAGACTAAGAACTCTTACAAAAGCACAAAAAGCTGAATTAGCAAAAGGTTCAAACTCTATCTCTTTAGTAGCATTTACGAATGATTTAACAATGATTAGCAATGCCTTAACTAAACAGCAAACTCTTCTAAAAGAGCAGTACACAAACATGGTTTCTGTTATTAAAAATTTTAATAGTGAGAGTATTTTTGACAAAAAATATGCTGTTTACAATAAAAAATATCTCTTTAAAACAATTGACTCCGAAAAGAGTAATGTAGTAAATTTTGGATATGAAAGTACACTTTTAGCTCTTCACATCAAAGAAGAGTCTATAAAAGATATAAGGCTTACTAGAGATAAAGATTTGATAATCAAAACAGTAGGTCAAATGATATTAAAAAGATCAAGAAGAAACGATGTAGTCGCACATTTTCAAGATGGGATTTTTATAATCATTTTAAAACATACAAATACTGAACAAGCTCAAAAAGCGATAGAGAGTATTGAACATATGGTTAGTTTTTCAAACTATATTGTTGACTCACAAAGTATTGATATCAAGCTTGATTATGCGGTATCTAAAATCTTAACAAATAAGACAAAAGAGCAGATTATTGCAACTGCATTAGACGGTTTACCAAGTTAGTAGATGCAGAGAGAAATTATAACCTATCCAAACAAAATTTTGAAACAAAAATCAAAAGATATAGAGAGTTTTGACAAAGATTTACACACTCTTCTTGATGATATGTATGAGACGATGGTTTCTAAAAATGGTATTGGATTAGCTGCAATTCAAATCAATGTTCCACTAAATGCTTTTATCATAAACCTACCAAATAAAAATGATGAGCAGATTAAAGAAGATTTAGTAGAGATCATAAATCCAAAATTTATTGAAAAAAAAGGTTCAACTATCTATACAGAGGGTTGTCTTAGTATCCCTGAGTATTATGATGATGTAGATAGAGCTGAATGGATTGAAGTTGAGTATTTTGATAGGTATGGAAAAAAAGTTTTAGCTCAGTATGATGGCTTGATGGCGATAGCTTTTCAGCATGAGTGTGATCATCTTTTGGGAGAACTTTTTATCGAAAAACTCTCATTTTTAAAGAGAAAAAAATTTGAAAAAGAGTGGAAGAAGAAGTTAAAAGGCAGTAAGTAGTTTATGAAAAAACTAAGCTGTGCCACACTTGATGGCTTTGATGCAAAGGTTGTTGATGTAGAGGTAGCTTTTGTGAGAGCTCTTCCTAGCTTTTCGATAGTTGGGCTTGCTCAAACCTCTATTCAAGAGTCAAGAGAGAGGATAAAATCTGCACTCTCATCAGTAGAGTTTAAATTTCCCCCACAAAAAGTAACTGTAAATTTATCTCCTTCAGATTTGAAAAAAGAGGGTAGTCATTTTGATCTTCCTATCGCTGTTTTGATTGCACTTCAAAAAACAGATATAAACTTTGATGATTTTTTTCTCTTTGGTGAACTGGGGCTTGATGGAGCATTAAAAGATACTCATTCGATATTTGCGATTATACTATCACTTGCAACTGATGGGTTACTAAAAAAAGTAGTCATACCAAACAAAAGCCTAGAAAAAGTCTCAAAAATACCAAATATAGAAATTTATCCAGCAAAAACTTTGCAAGATGCAATAGAGATATTTACAACAAAAAACCAAACCAAAAGCATAAAAACAAATGATCAATTAGATTATGATTTTATACAACTTCACGGTAAAAAATACTACTTTGAAAACAGTTATGAGTTAGACTTTAAAGATATAAAAGGTCAAGAAGTTGCCAAAAGAGCCTCACTAATTTCCGCAGCAGG
>JAMOMC010000160.1 GCA_027068765.1 Campylobacterales bacterium | reverse complement strand
TGTCTGCAAAAAGTGGTAAGGGTGTCTATCTATGAGAGTGATTTTTATATCTTCTATCTTACTAAGCTCTTTGAGGGCAGCTATACCTGCATAACCTCCGCCTAAGATGAGAACATGTTGCATATCTTTCTCCTTGCATTTTTTCTATTATGACAAATATTAGGTTATAACGACAATTTTACACACTACCTACACACTTTTTACTCTATCATGCTAAAAGAGGTTTTAGTTTTAGTAATACTATTTAAATTATTTTAATTTGGAAAGGATCTAAGATGTTACATAGAAAAATTTTTGTTTTATTATTTTTAATATTTGCTACAACTGTGGCAATGGCTAATGAATCGCAGCGTTCTCAAAAAATTGATGGCTTACATGTCTATATTGGTATTATTCCTGCACAATTGACACAAAAACACTATAAGATGCACGGAGGTGTCACCAAAAATGAACATAGTTACCATGTAGTGATAGCTATTTTTGATGAAAAAACACAAAAACGTATAACAGATGCAAAGATTAGAGCTACTGTATCTGTCTTAGGTATGAGTGGTGAGAGCAAAGAGCTTGAAGCAATGCATGGAGAACTTTTGAGTTATGGGAACTACTTTAGTATGGACAATGCAACACTATACAGAATAAAGGTAGAGATTAATCGTAAAAACAAAGCTAAAACAGTGGCTAACTTTACATTTAATCGACCAGTAAAATAGGAGGCTTAAAATGATGGATAGTTTTGGGTTACATGGGTTTGGTATGTGGCTAGTGCCACTACTGTTAATTTTGGCTGTTTTTTATTTCTCAAATGAAAACAAAAAAGAGAAGTCATCACCAAAAGATATACTAGACAAGCGTTATGCAAATGGTGAAATTGATACAAAAGAGTATCAAGAGAGATTAAAAGAGCTAAAAAAAGGAGGATAAAATTGAACACAAATATAACCAGATGACAATTTGTAAAAGCTGTTGTAACCTTAAATGCAAAAGAGATAGATATAAATCTATAATATTAAATTAAAACGAAGGATAAAAAATTAAGAAAATTTTGATTATTATGTTGGGTTTAGATATGATTTTATTGATGACTGGATGTTTCCCTATTCATCATTTGTATTAAATAAAGGGTTAATAATTTTGATAAAAAAGAGAGTTTTTGAAATAGATTTTTTACGTGGTGTTGCAATTGTGCTAATGGTTATTTTTCATATCAATTTTAATTTAAACTATTTTGAATATATAGATATCAATATATATAGAGGCATAGAATGGAAAATATTTAGAGCTGT